>JAPYLE010000184.1 GCA_027293795.1 Rickettsia endosymbiont of Ixodes persulcatus | reverse complement strand
AGGATAATATAATAAGAGAATTAATCGAGTCGGTTGGGTACAGAATTTTATTCTTACCTACATATAGCCCGGACTTAAATCCTATAGAACATTATTGGTTTAAGATTAAGAACGAAATAAGAAAAGTTACGGGGGGCAATTCAAAGATATCAGTATGGCTGTAGAACACGTACTAAAGTTTATTTAACTGTACCTATTTCCTATGGTCTAGCTATACAACTTATAATGCACATTATTTGGCTATTTTTTCTGGATCCTGCGATCAAATCATAGGATGAGAATGAAAAATCCAATCCACACAACAACACCCGCTCGCAAATGATGACTTGAGTATCCATGCAACAAAAGCCAATGCCACGCGGGAATGACATCGATTGCTATTGAATAACTTTAACCTTTATTTAACAAATCCAACATAGTTTTGCCGATATTGGCAGGGGATCTAGTAATAGTTACGCCGGCACTTTGTAGAGCTTCAAGCTTATCTTCGGCACTTCCTTTTCCTCCGGCAATAATAGCTCCGGCATGCCCCATTCTTTTACCGGGAGGTGCTGTAATACCTGCAATAAAGCTAACAATAGGCTTCTTGATTTTTGATTGCTTGATAAAGTCGGCTGCATCTTCTTCTGCATTACCGCCAATTTCACCGATCATAATAATTGCTTTTGTTTCATCATTTTTCAAAAACATCTCAATACAATCAACAAAATTAGTCCCGTTAACAGGATCGCCGCCTATACCGACGCATGTAGATTGTCCAAGACCTACTGCTGTTGTTTGAGCAACGGCTTCATAGGTTAGAGTACCTGATCTTGAAACAATACCTACCGTTCCTCTTTTATGAATATGTCCCGGCATTATACCGATTTTGCATTCCCCTGGTGTTATAACTCCCGGACAATTAGGACCGATTAATCTAGTTTTAGAACCGACTAAAGAACGTTTTACTTTCACCATATCAAGTACCGGAATTCCTTCCGTTATACATACTACTACTTCAATTTCGGCATCGATTGCTTCTAATATCGAATCAGCAGCAAAGCCGGGCGGAACATATATAACGCTCGCATTTGCACCGGTTTTTGCTTTTGCTTCATGTACGGTATTATATACGGGTAAATCAAGGTGAGTATGACCGCCTTTGCCCGGTGTAACACCGCCAACCATGTTAGTGCCATAAGCTATCGCTTGTTCAGAGTGAAAAGTTCCTTGTGACCCTGTAAAACCCTGACAGATTACTTTTGTTTTTTTATTTATTAATATTGCCATGTTAAATAATTAATTTTATATATTATGTTTTTATTTTATGTCATTCCCGCATAGGTGGGAATGACATCAGCAGCCATGCTTCTACCTTATAGCCTCAACTATTTTATTTGCAGCATCTGCTAAATCATGTGCCGGTATTATTTCTAAACCAGAATTTGATAAAATTTCTTCGCCTTTTTCAACGTTTGTACCGGCTAAACGAACCACTAACGGCACTTTTATACCTATTTCTTTTGCAGCTGCAATAATTCCTTCCGCTATAATATCACAACGCATAATACCGCCGAAAATATTAACTAAGATCCCTTGTACTTCTTTATCGGATAAAATTATTTTTAAAGCTTCTTTTACACGCTCACGATCAGCTCCACCGCCGACATCCAAGAAATTAGCAGGCGAAGCACCGTAAAGCTTAATAATATCCATAGTAGCCATGGCAAGACCGGCACCGTTAACCATGCAACCGATATTACCGTCCATTTTTACATAACTAAGTCCTGCATTTGCCGCTCTAGTTTCTAGAGGATCTTCCCCATCGTGATCACGCATAGCGGTGATATTAGGGTGTTTGAATAGGGCGTTCTCATCAAAAGTGATTTTTGCGTCTAAAGCGAGTAGATCACCATCGGTTTTTACAATTAAAGGATTAATTTCAATTTGTGCTGCATCGGTTTCAATAAAAGCATTATAGACTGATTTTACTATTTCTTTCATCTGTTTAGCTTGGTTATCCTTAAAGCCTAACTCATAAGCTATGCCTCGCATATGAAAATCTTGTAAACCGGTTGCAGGATCAACAGAAAATTTAACAATTTTTTCCGGAGTTTTTTCTGCTACTTCTTCAATATCAACTCCTCCTTCAGTAGAAGCTATGAAAGTAATACAGCTGGCTGACCTATCAAATACGATACTAAAATAATATTCTTTTAAAATATCACAACCCGATTCAATATAAAGACGGTTTACTTTCTGCCCTTGAGGTCCTGTTTGATGTGTTACTAAATTAATGCCAAACATGTCATGGGCAACTTTCTTAGCTTCTTCTTTACTCTTAACAACCTTAACACCGCCTGCTTTACCTCTACCGCCGGTATGTATTTGTGCCTTAACTACATATACTTCCGTATTTAACTTATCTATGGTTTCATTAATCCTCTCGGTTTTCGTAACAACTAGTCCGGTGGAAGTAGGTACACCGTATTTTCTTAAAATCTCTTTTGCTTGATATTCATGAATATTCATTTTAAATAATTTATTTAAATAATTAAAGCACAGTATAATAACTAATCTTTAAGCTGTAAAGAAGAGAGTTATTGTTAATTAAGGTCATACCCCCGTGGTCAAGTCGCGAGATGACATCATTTTACTCATTCCATATCCTCTAAGTACGTTATCTTTTCTAATAAAGTGATGATAAAACGCAGCTAGTATATGCAAAATAATTAAAGCAGTAAATAACAAAGCAGCCTTTTTATGGATTTTCTTAAAGATTTGAGCTAATTGTAAATCTTGAGCAAAAGAGTTTATAGTGAATAGACCGTAAAAATCGATATGATGATTTGATAAAATAGTAATGAAGAGGACGCTTATCGGCATTAATAACATTAAAAGATATAACAAATTTATATTAATCTTAGCGGCTTTTTTCTGTCAATTCGGCATACCTTCCGGTAGCAAAACATTAGCATTATAGAATTTCCATAAAAGCCTTATTATTACTAAAGATAAAACAACTATACCGGTTGCTTCATGTATCCCGTATAGCTGCCATTTTAAAAGGAGGCTCTACAAAATTATCCATTGAGAAACCGACAATAAGCATTACTATAACTATAATGCTCATGATCCAGTAAAAAAGTTTTGCAATTAAGCCGTAAGAATTTTCAGTATTTTTAAGTAGCATAATAGTACTTCGATTATGTCATACCGCGAGCTTGTAGTGGGATCTCAAAAGTAAGCTGTAATTAAATTTCTAAAGATATCGCTACAAGCTCGCGGGATGACAATAAAAAAATCGAGCCATGCAACAAAGCTTAATTACCAACTGCTGTATCTATAATCTCTTCTGCCTCTTCACCGGTAATTTTTTCTTTATCATTCAGAATGAGATTAGCATTCTTTAAGTCCTCTCCTATGCTTTCCGCTCTTCCTTTTAAAATCTTAGCCAAAAACTGCTCGGCAAGAGCATAATAGGATATTCTATTGCCAGGTTTTGCAAAGCCATGTCCTTCATCGTTATAAAGTACATAAACTACCGGTATATGCTTTGCTTTCATGCTATTTACAATCTGATCGGATTCTGTTTGTTTTACACGAGGATCATTAGCTCCTTGAGCAATAAAAAGTGGTTTTTTAATATTATCAACAAATGTTAAAGGAGAGCGTTCATTTAAAAATTCTATATCTTTTTCGTTGTCCCAAGATCCAATTCTTTTTTTGAATTCATTTAAGGCCGGTTCCCAATAAGGTGGCACACTTTGAATTAAGGTTAATAAATTTGAAGGACCTACAACATCAACACCGCAAGCAAATATGTCAGATGTCATAGTAAGACCGACTAAAGTTGCATAACCACCGTAACTACTGCCCATAATACAAACCTTATCAGGGTCAGTTATATTATTCTTAACTGCCCAGTTGACTCCATCAAGTAAATCATAATGCATCTTTCTTCCCCATTCGAGGTTACTAGCATTAACAAAATCCTTACCAAATCCTGTAGAACCACGGTAATTAATAATTAAAACTGCGTAGCCACGATTAGCAAGCCATTGATGCTCAGGATCATACCCCCAGCTATCACGAACCCACGGGCCGCCGTGAACATTAATTATTAGCGGTACTTTTTTATCGGGGATATTATTTTCATCAAGCTTTATATCATTTGGAAAAGTGATATAGCTAACTAAATTAAGCCCGTCACGTGACTTGATAATTACCGGTATCATCTTAGCAAGATTATATTGCTCAAGTTCTTTACGGTTAGTAAATAAAAACTCAGCTTTTTTATTTTCCCTATCATATTTATAATATTTCACCGGTGCATTATCACTATCATAAGCGACAATCCAAGTTTTATCGTCTAACGTCCTGCTATTAATAATTAAATCACCGCGATCAAGTGCCTGCAAATATTTAACATCACCTTCAATATCTTTATCTAATATCTTGTATGAAACTCTATCATAGTTTACGGATACTGCTTGCGGAGTTTGCTTGATAGGATGAACTGTAAATAAGCCAATATCAGCTTTTGAATCTTCAGCTAATATTTTATCTTTACCAGTATCTAAGTTTAAAGCTTTAAGTGCCGAAGTATTGCGATTACGCCCATCAACTATATAGAGAATTTTATCACTAGCATCAAAACCTAAAATAGAAGTATTCGCTGAATCTTCCATTGATATTTTAATAAATAATTCCCATTTATCACTTTTTAGCTCATAATATTCTGTGTTTCCGTCCTTATCAGGTGCAGCAGCATACTTTATGTGTAAATTATTATCTACTATGAAACCTGTAAATTTTTCGTTTTTTAGTACTAGCTCTTTTTCCAAAGTATCTAGATTTAATTTATAAACATCAAAATATTTAGGGTCACGCTCATTTAAATCTATTAATATTTCATTAGGATTTTTATAGCTTACTGCAACTATACCTGCTCTAACATCACGTTCAGGAGTGAGTAATTTTGTTTCTTTTGTTTCTATATTATAACTATATAGTCTAAAATTCTCATCGCCCTTATGGTCCTTAGAATATATAATATTCTTATTATTATAAACTACCACATAGTCTCTTATCCCACGATCTTTATCATGGGTTATGGCTTCAGCTTTACTAATATTATCTGCAGGTGCTAGCCAAATATTTAAGACACCGTCTTTTGGTGCGATATATAGAATATACTTACCGTCATGAGTTAAAGAAACTCTTGCTTTATCAGGATTACCGAATAAAACTTTTCTTGGGATTATTTGATTGTTATTATCTGCTACCGCGGTTTGATTTTGAAACATAAAAAGCACGCCCATTGTCAATATAGTAGCTATAATATAGGAAAATTTTGTCATTACTAATAGTTTGTTATTTAATTTTGTGGTTCTTTTGATGTCATTCCCACGAAAGCAGGAATCCAGTCACTAAAAAGTATAAACACGCTAGATTTTAAAATTAAAAGCTTGAGTTAGCTCGCTTTTTTCTGGATTCCTGCTTTCGCGGGAATGACATTCAAGCCACAATATAACAGCTACACTTTTTCGATATTGCTTAAGAACCAATCAACTTCTTTGGTATTAGCATTACGTGTAAATGTCCATTCTTCTTTTAAATCTTCGATTTTGTCAACTACATTTTTACCTTGGAATAATAATTTAATAAATATGTTGTTACCGAACAGGTAAATTGCCGAATATTTTGCACTTAAAGCCGATGAATCAAAAAAACCACCGTAAGATGGTGTTATTTTTTCAAATTCTTCCAAGTATCTTTTATCTATCAGCTCAGATAATTCTTGAGTGTCTTTTTTATAAGCAGCTTCTATAATCATTTGAAAAGCAATTTTAGCATTATTTATAAATTTAACCGGATCAAATGAGTAAAGACGTTTATGGACTTGTTCCATTCCATCTACGATTGCAGTTATATTTTGTTCCACTATTATATCTTTAAAAGCTTTAATATCTTGGGCTGTTGGAAAATTTTTTTCTTCTTTATTAGATTTAACTGCACTATGAGTTACGTCTTTAATAACAGGTTCGCCAAAATAAGATTTTTGCTTTGTCTGCTCCTCTTCTGAAGTAGAACCGAGAGTCGTAATTAATTTGTTGATAATAAAAAAGGCAACAACGGCAAAAATTAATAACTCTATTATTTGAGGAGACATTTTCTATTTATTTTTATTAAAAGATGATTCTTATATTTTAATATAAAAAAATAATCTTTTAAAGTTATTTAATAAAAATAAATTCTTATTTTTATTTGAGTTATACTTAAAGTTTAAAAAATAACTAAAATATCTTGATTATTTTAATTATTATAATATCATTGTTTTGTAAATGATATTTAAACTCCATCATTACAAAACATTTATAGCCTTTAATTCATTTATGCTAGGGGGCTGTTATACTAAAGCTTAATTTTTAAGCGTTTTAGTATAACGGATAATTATTGTTTTCAATGATTGCGTTTATCCCCTAGCACCTTTTTATTTATTCACTTATCTCGTCTTTTAGACTGATATTTTTTAATAGCTTTTCCACTTTTATAGCATTATCAAATCCGTGATCGTAATGAAATCTTATATCAGGCGAGGATTTCATATTTATTTTATTAGTAATAAAATTTCTGATAGCATTTTTAGAATTATTTAACGCATCCATAATTTCATCTATTGTTAGTTTAGTATTAAAAGGCAAGAAATAACAATTAGCTATTTTTAAGTCGGCAGTAACTATAATTTTCGTAATAGTGAGAGGACAATCAAAAAGTCTGCTATCCAGCATTTTACCACGCCTTAGAATTTCGATTAATGCTTCATTTATAATACTTGCTAATTTTTGTTGTCTATGAGAATTGGTTTTAGCTAATTTTTTCATAAATTATAGAATATATAATGTTAGGGCATAATAACATATTTTAGTTAAGCTACAAATACTTAAAAATTTTAAAAATTTGGTTTTAAAAAAACCGGAGAATAAAGAAATAAAGCTTCCCCAAAAAGGAAACACCATTAAGAAAAGTATAAATATTTCATATGTGTAATATAGTTTTGCTAAACTTTTATGCCTCAAAATATTTTGTTCATTTTTGGAAGCATAAAAGATATTTAAAACTATTCTTCCAAAAATATAATTGACTGCATTACCGCTAAGAGAAGCGCAAGTAGCTACTAGCAGCATTATTAAACTATTATAGCCCCCAAACATTTTCATAGAATGAAATATTAACTCATTCTGAAAACCAATAACAAGATTTGAGACAAAACTATCAACAAATAATAAACTATATGCTTCAAATTGTTCCATAAATATTATATAGTAAATTTTAATTAGGGGTGTTGCATTGCTCAATGTCATTCCCGCGTAGGCGGGAATCCAAAAAATAACCTTAATATTAGGTGCATATTTGGTAAAATAAACATATAAAAACTTGTTTTTATATGTTTTACTGGATCTCCGTTTTCACGGGGATGACATTGAATGCTTTTTAAAGTTATACAACAAAGCCATTCCAATTATATCTAACACCAAAATAAAGTAACTGACAATGAAAAAGCAAATTATTTATCCTGATTTTATAGTGCGAATTTTTTCTACGGCACTTGATTTATCATTATTTGCCTTTATAGCAATCCCAATATCACAATTTTGTTCTTTTAATTTATTATGGTTGTTCTTTAATGATTACTTCCTTAGCAATAACATGAGTCTTCATAATCCTAATGCAATGTTTAGTTCTATTATGAGTCAGGAATTTTATGAATATCTTAAAGCAGGAAATTTTAATAAGTATATTTTGTTTAATATTTCAATTTTTGCTACTAATATATTAGTAATAGGTTCATATTTCATAACGCTTTGGTATTATAAAGGTGCAACGCTTAGTAAAATGTTTCTACGTATGAAAATAGTAGATGCCGTAACATTAAATCGTCCGACCTTAAAGCAGTTGATTAAAAGATTTTTAGGGTATATGACTTTTCCTATCGGTATTTTTTTCATACTTTTTTCTTCTAAAAAACAAGCATTACATGATAAAATAGCCGGAACAGTTGTGATCAAGGCTTGAGTATTCCAATGAATGAAACAAATGATATAGATCAGCTAATTTATCTTTTTTCAAAATTACCTGGTCTTGGTAGTAGGTCAGCAAGACGTATAGTACTATACCTACTACAAGATAAAGACGTAAGATTAAAAAGTCTTATTAACAATCTGATAGATATAGAAAAAAAAATAGTAAAATGTGAAATTTGCGGTAATATGGATACGGAAAATATTTGCCGTATTTGTTCTTCCGAATATAGAGACAAGTCGGTTATTGCTATTGTCGAAACCGTAGCTGAATTATGGGCAATGGAGCGTAGCGGTTATTTTAAAGGTTTATATCACGTACTTGGTCATAATTTATCGGCAGCTAGTAGACAAAATCCTAGCATACTCAGATTACCCGAACTACTTAAAAGATGTTTTGCAGAAAATATTAAAGAGGTTATTATTGCTACTAATTCTACTTTAGAAGGTCAGACTACCGCTTATTTTATCACCGAATATTTAAAAGAGTATCCTGCTAAAATTTCTCGCCTGGCTAGCGGTATACCTATCGGAGGTGAACTTGACTATTTAGACGAGGGTACATTATCTGCCGCTATTAACCTACGCCAACCTTTTGAATAAGTATTAACAATTTTATTAAAGTTATAGCAAATCTTGATGAAATTCTAGATGATGTTCGCCGGCAAATTTTATTACATCATTATGATTCCCTTGATGATCAAGATTTATCAGTAATTCACCATGTTCGTTTGAATATAATATATTTGTGAATAAACGCTGGTCACCGTCAATTTTAATTGCAACTGCTTTTTTACCGATAAATTTAACGCCGTTATCACCTTGTTGTCTATATATATATATATTATACCTTTCTTTAAGGCATTCATAAATTTATCACATTGATTCTTATCTAATTTTTCTTGTAATTTTTCACTAATTCTTCCATAACAACCTAGACCTCTATATTTACCAAGCGGAATAACGTCGTTGATAGTAATATCATGCTCTTTTGCAATAACTATTAGGAATAATTTCCTGCTGACAATTAATTTGTTGGAGATAAATCCTGTTCTTTTCTTAACTGATAATATTTATGAATTTCTATAGGATCCCACTCTTTGGTTATCTCATAGTTATCATCTTTAGATAAGAGATTAGAATATTGTTGTATCTTTTCTTGATTGTTCATTAATGAAGCAACTTCTAAACCTCCTTCCAGAACTTCTTGATTTTGAGGCTCATGGTTTAGAACTTCATCAATTTTCTAAAGCTAGATTGTATTTCTTAATCAACTATTTTTATAGCTTGATCTGATAAAAAATGAAGTTCGTTGGTAAGATTTTCTATATGAATTTGGTTGCTATATTTTTCAGGGTTTAGTAAAAATTCCAGTTCCTTAAAAGTATTATTTACGCGTGTATCTAAATAGAGAGTTTATTTGAGATATAGCTAGACCATAGTAAATAGGTACATACTATGCTAATATATATGTTATAAATAATAATAAATAAGTTATGGCAAGCAGTTACAGTTACGATTTAAGAATGAAACTATTCAAAGCTCTAGATGATGTGCTCTCAATT
>JAPYLE010000183.1 GCA_027293795.1 Rickettsia endosymbiont of Ixodes persulcatus | reverse complement strand
AACATATTTTGCATAAATAATTATCTAACTTCTTATCAAAAATTGCTCTACGATATTTTGCAGGCGTTACTAAATGATAAATAAGTACTGTAACATTATGGCTCTTATGTATGTACCTACTCTCTTCCATCCATACATCATATCGCGAAGCAAAGCTTCGGGGAATTAAACCCTAAGAGATTAAACAATAATTATACACAAATTATAAATAAGACTACCATACCTGATTAAAAGCTGATAATCTAATAAATACTTAAATAATGGAATTACGAATCTCTTTAATTTTTAAGATAATAATCTTAATCATTTAATTTGAGTTATATACCATGTATTTATGTTTAGCAAACACTTAATTTATGACTTTAAAAAACGATTATAAAACTATTTTTTGCTCACTTTTGGGAATATTTATTTTTTCCTGTATCAATGCCATAAATTTTTATAATTTTAAAATTTTTTTATTGATAAATAAAAATCTAGGCGGAGAACAAATAAATCATATAAATCAAACTAAATTTATAGGCTCAATAATCGCAAGCTTTGCCTTAACACAGTTAATTAATAAGTTAAGTAATAAAAAAATTATTTTAATTAGCTTATCTTTATTAATTATTTGTACAATAAACCTAATTTTATTGAATAATTATACCTTAATTAAAATTAATTTTATTTTAATTAATTTTGGAATATTTTCATATTTCACTTCTATAACATTACACATTATTGAAAGTGCTAAAGAGAAGAAATATTTTTTTTTAGCTTGTATAATGTTGTTATGGGCAGGTGGAAATTTAACGGTAGATTTATTAAATCCATTTATAAAACCGACAAATAATACTATAGTAATTTATGCGTTGTTATACTGCATCAATATTCTAACCGAATTTCTGCATTATAATCCTACATCTCATAAATTAAATTTAAATTCAAAATTCTCATCCTTAATAAAAAATGTCGAATTACAATTATTGACAGGCTTCGTAGTTGCTTATGTCACCTTGGATATATTATGGTATTATGAAGCTTTTGCATTAAAGAAAGAATTAGCATTAATTAATTTAAGGCTCATACTAAAATATATTTTCCTAGCAATATGTTTTTCTATAATTCCTATATGCTACATATTAAGCAAAGTAAATAAATATTTAGCTAATTTATCACTAACTATAATTTTACTCATCTGCTTTATTTTACTACCACTTCATGGAACTAATAAAAACCTTAATATATTATATATAATACTAATCGGTAGTTGTTTAGGGTCCATTTTTATTTGCAATATTTTAATACTAATTGATAAATTTAGAGATTACGAACTCAGAACAGCCTTGTTTTCATATTTTTCAATGTGTAGCATCGGTATATATGCTGGAGCTTTATCATCTCATGTACCTTACGGCACTATTAACGGCAGTGATTTCTTATTTTCCGTTTTTGCCGTAGTCGGTAGTTTTGTAGCTTATCATTTTTGGTATTTTATTAAGTATAAATTATATTATAGATTCTAAATTTAGCTCGGTGTCATATCGTGGCTTGACCACGGTATCTAGAAAAAAATTAAAAAAGACTGGATCTAGCTTACAAGTCGCAGTATGACAAGTGTTATCTAAGTATTTATGTAATATTTTGTAACATAATATCACTTGTATAATTTGGCATTAAATATTAGTATTTAAATATATCTTTTACAATGTATAAAATGCAGCAAAATACATTATTAAAACCGGTTAGTTGTTACGGGATCGGAGTTCACTCAGGGAAACATACCCAGTTGACTATAGAACCTGCTAAAGAAAATACCGGGATTATATTCATTAGGACCGACATATCTTCTGAAAATAATTATATTGAGGCTAGCTATTTCAATGTTTCCGATACCTTGTTATCTACCACTATAAGTAATGATCATAAAGTTCAAATTTCGACAATTGAACATTTAATGGCAGCACTTTGGGGATGCGGAATCGATAATGCAATTATTAAAATTGACGGTCCTGAGGTACCCATTATGGATGGCAGTAGTAAACCTTTTGTGTTTATGATTGAGTGTGCAGGTAAAAAATTACAAAATGCTCCTAAAAAATATCTAAAAATTTTAAAAGATATAAAAGTAATTCATAAAGATTGTGAATTATATTGCACTCCTTCCAATCACATGACTGTAGATTTAACCATTGATTTTAGCAGTAAAGCTATAGGCAAACAAAATCTAAGTTTTTCAAATCAAGAATCTTTTACTAAAAATATTGCAGATGCTCGAACTTTCGGCTTTATGAAAGATGTTAATGATTTGCAAAGCAAAGGACTTGCCCTAGGTGCTTCATTTGAAAACGCTATAGCCATAAATGAAGAGGACAAAATTCTAAACCCAAACGGCTTGCGTTATGAAGACGAATTTATTCGTCATAAACTATTAGATTTATTCGGTGATTTATATACCTGCGGCACTAACATTGTAAGTGCGATCAAAGGCTACAAAACCAGCCATGCTCTTAATAATGAATTATTGCATAAAATATTTAGCGATATTACCTCTTACAAATTTGTTACTGCAAGCGAATTATAATGAATTCAGTTGAATTATTCACTATATAATTTTATATTGTTAAATTTCGCTTTCTTTTTTGCATCCTTTTTGACTTTTCACTTTTCATCCTTTTTATTTCAGCATTATTAACTTTATCTTTATCCATAGCTTTAGTTAAAGAACTATATCCTTCAGCTTTACTAGGGTTTCCATAAAATGGATTCATTACATTTTTAATGTCTTTAACATAACTCTCTTTTTTATTATCTATTGTTATTTTATTTTTTCTAAAAAATCCTTCTAAACCGTTTCTTTTTATTTCAAAATTAAAACTACCTCTTATTTCTCGAAATTTTTGTATTTTTTGGTCTTTATTCATACTCCAATAATTCTTACCCGTTATTAATTTTTTTAAAGCTAATGTTTGTAATACTTGACTCTTAGTATAATTCTCTAATTGTTCTAAATTTTCATATAAGGAGTATCTTGTTTTTTATATTCTTCATTTATATTTAATTTAAATATTGCTTTTATTTCTATTTTTTCCTTTTCGGTAAGACCATCGATAAAATGATGCGGTCATAACTACGCCGTAACCTGTAGCTTTTAATATATAGCTAGACCATAG
>JAPYLE010000182.1 GCA_027293795.1 Rickettsia endosymbiont of Ixodes persulcatus | reverse complement strand
GCAACAATACCTCGGGGGAATGACATAAAACGAGCAACGAAGCCAATTTTTCAAATTAAACGAGTGTACATGCATACATACAAAGCACACATTTTAATCGTTGATGATGATAGCAGAATATTAGCACTTTTAAAGCAATTTCTAAATAAAAACGAGTTTTTGGTATCAACGGCAAACTCAGTCATAGAAGCTAAAAATCTATTAAAAACTTCTAATTATGATTTAATTATTTTAGATGTTATGTTACCTGAAATAACTGGGCTTGATTTTGCTACTACTATAAGGGATGCCGGCAGTAATATTCCTATAGTTATGCTTACTGCTTTATCGGAAGCCGATGACCGTGTTAAAGGACTTGAAGCCGGCGCCTCTGATTATATAACTAAACCTTTTGAACCGAGAGAATTATTGTTACGGATAAATAATTTAATCAATAATTATAATAACTTTAAAAAAGAAACGAATATAATTAAATTCGGTAATAATTTCTATAATCTTGATACAAAAGAATTTACCAAGAATAATCAAATTGTATCTCTTAGCTCTACCGAACAAAAATTACTTGAGATATTAATAAAAAATTCCGGTAAATCCACTAGTCGTTTTGAACTTTCAAAAATTATGGGCGGGCTGAGTATGCGTTCTATAGACGTACAAATTACTAGAATAAGAAGTAAAATAGAAGATAATCCAAAAGAACCGAAATATTTAAAAACCGTGCGTAATGAGGGCTATGCACTTTATATCTAAATTATTACCGAGAACACTGTTTATACGGTTCATGTTCATTATAATCATTCCGATTTTAATAGGACAAATCGTTGCTATATTCTTGTTTTACGATCGTCATTGGTATAATGTTTCATATTATACTAGTACTATTATTATCAATGAAATAGAATCGCTGATTAATGAACATAGAAATAATTCAAGAGAGATAACCCATTTATCGGAAAATTATCTTAATTTATCTTACCAATTTCAGCTTAGTAAAAAGTTACCTATAAAACAGCCTAAATTAAGTGAGCCTTTAACTATATTTAAAAATATTTTAGCTACAAAAATCCATGAAAAAAATATAGTTAAACTAAATAAAAAAAATAAAATCGAAGTATTTTTAGAATTAAAAGATGGAATATTATATATTACTTTCCCTGCAAAATTATTACTTAATCCTACGGTATATATTTTCGTTTTATGGATTATATCTTTAACTGTTATATTACTTTCCGTTTCTATTGTTTTCTCCAAAAATCAGATTAAATCAATACTTGCTCTTGCGGATAGCATGGATAAATTTGGTCAAGGTGTTTTAAAAGGTAAAAATTTTAAACCATCAGGAGCCTTAGAAATAAGAAAAGCAGGACTTGCTTTTTTAAAAATGAAAGCTCGTATTGAGAAACAAATTACTAAAAGAACCACTATGCTTGCTATGATCTCGCATGAACTTAGAACTCCATTAACAAGAATGAAACTACAACTTGAATTAATGGAAGAAAACGAAGAAATCAAAGGGTTAAAACAAGACATATTAACTATGCAGAAAATGATAAATTCTTATTTAGATTTTGCTAAGGGTGAAAGTACGGAAGAATTTGAAGAAATTTTATTATTACCTTGGATGGAACATTTTTTAAACAAATGGTCGCATGTATATTCCGGTAAAATGAGGAATGGTTATACGCAGATCAACTTGGAAAAGAGCAAGGAGTCTGTATGCCGAGGAGCGGAGCGTATATTAATACGTGAGCATCCAAGGACTTACAAAGACGACGTAGCCAATTTTTCAAGTTCATCGAGTATAAATATTGAGTTTATAAAATCTACTAATTTAAATAAATTAGAAGTACGAATTAAGCCGAATTCTTTTGAAAGAGCCTTGTCTAATTTAATTGGTAACGCTATAAAATACGGAACTAAAATTAAGATATTTTTAAAAGATAATTCATCTACCGTAGCTATAATTATTGAGGATAACGGTTCCGGTATAGATGATGCGGAAAAACATTTTGTATTTAAACCGTTTTATAGATCGGATAAAGCAAGACAGCTTGATAATGCAAGTAACGTAGGACTTGGGCTTGCTATTACTAAAGAAATAATAAACGATCATAAAGGCTCTATTTATTTAGAAGATAGCAAAGATTTAGGCGGGTTATCGGTTAGAATTGAAATACCTAAATAAAATATAATTTATAGTTTTAATTTTAATAATGACTAATATAAAACATTTAGCAATAATAATGGACGGTAATGCACGTTGGGCAGGTCAAAATAATTTACCGAAATCTGAAGGGCATAGAGCCGGTGCCAATAAAATTCATGAATTACTACCTGAATTTATTAACTTTGGGATACCTTATATAACTTTATATACTTTCTCTTCCGAAAATTGGCAACGCTCAAGCACAGAAGTAGATTTCTTAATAAAACTATTAGGTATTTATTTAAAAACTGAATTAAACAATTTACATAAAAACGGCGTCAAAATAAAAGTAATAGGTAGGCTTAATTTACTTAATAGCTCATTGCAAAAACAAATAAATAATGCTATAGAATTAACAAAAAATAATAATAAAATAACGCTTTGTATAGCTTTTAGTTATGGAAGTCGCCAAGAAATAGTTGATGCATGCACAAAAATTATTGCAAGCGGTAAAAAAGAAGTAACTGAGAGCGATTTACAAGATGCTCTCTATGATCCTGAAATGCCGGATGTAGATTTATTAATAAGACCGGGCGGGGTTTATCGCATCAGTAATTTTTTACTTTGGCAAACAGCTTATGCTGAATTATATTTCTCACCCAAATATTGGCCTGATTTTAATAAAGATGATATACAAGGAGCTATAAATGATTACTCAAAAAGGAAAAGAACATTTGGCAAAAGATAAACAAAACATATATTTAAGAATTCTGTCCAGTATAATTTTAGTTCTGTTATTTGTCGTAGCTATATTATGGTTTAAACCTTTATTCTATGGTCTAATGATATTAGTGGGTATGGGAATGTTAAGTGAATGGTATAATATGACATACTCTTCTACTACGTATTTATTACTTGGGCTGATTATTATTCCTATCCCTATAAGTCTATTAATATTATTAAGTACGGAAGATAGCGATAGCTGGCTTATTATGCTTTATTTTTGCATTATTTGGTCCGTAGATACTTTTGCAATGATTGGCGGCAAAACTTTTAAAGGAGCAAAATTTGCCCCAAAAATCAGTCCTAAAAAAACTTGGAGCGGTCTGATTACAGGAATACCATCAGCAGGTGTAGTTGCGGTATTAGTTAGTTTTATATCAGGATTTCATATTGAAAATTACTATTTTTCAAATAAAGTTTATTTGTTTATAATTAGTTGTATATTAGCATTAATAGCTCAATTAAGTGATTTATTTATTTCATATTTTAAGCGAAAATTTAACATTAAAGATAGTGGTCACATAATACCCGGTCATGGAGGAGTGCTAGACAGATTTGATAGTATTATTTTAACTGTGCCTGTATTATTTTTTATAAGTAATATTTTATGAATAATACTCTACATTATGACCTTTTTATATCCTTCCCGCGAAGGCATTGTTGCGTGGATCGAAAAACGCATTCGGTGTCATACCGTGGCTGACCATGGTATCCAAAAAACAATGAAAAATACTAGTAATTTTAGTATTTTAAACTGGATCCCGCTACAAGCTCGCGGGATGACAATACAAATTTACTAAGATACTATGATGCTTATGAATTTAATACATTTAAATAACAA
>JAPYLE010000181.1 GCA_027293795.1 Rickettsia endosymbiont of Ixodes persulcatus | reverse complement strand
CGGTAACACCCTTCAAAGCCAGTTATATAACCTTACTACAAAATCACAATTTGCTATAAACAATATAGATATTAATAAGTTTGCAATTGATTCTTTTATAGAAAAAATTAATACACCTGATTATAAGGTACAGAATTTAGGTAAAGATATAAATAATACTAAAACCACAGGACAAGAAAATATTAGAGGTATAAGCGGCGATATTGAAGGGTGTTACCGTTAGTCCCTAAACTACCGCTTATACTTACTTCTCCGCTACTTGCAGTAAATATTTTAGGCATAAGAGCCGAAACTTTGTCTAAATCCATTGTATTTAAGGCATATACGAAATTTATAGAATAAGGCTCCAATAAAATACTGCCGCTACCTTGAAACTTGCCGCCTAATAATTCTGCTTCAATATTATTAAATTGCAATAGATTATTATTATTTGCTATATAAAATTTAACATTTTTCAATATCAAATCATTTTGTGATAATGTTGACAACGTACCGGAAACTTGCAAGATAGCTTTATCTAAACTATAATCATTTACCAATTTATTACTTAAAACGGATAATTTAAATTTATCAGGAAATTTTTCTAGTAAATTTATTGCTCAAACACCTCGTCTAGATGCTACGCTTAATATATCTTCGCTTGACTTAAGAAGTCAAGCATATCCAATAATTTCGCCGCTTATCGAATTTACAAAAAATTTAACTAAAGATATGAAGTCTCTAGATTATCCAAGTAAATTTATTCCTATTAGAACAATAGGATATTTAGCTAATTTAGATATTTTGATAGATAGTGTTAAGTATAACGATCATATATTTGACAAAATTAATTTACTTGCTAAAATCGCACCGGCTAATATCAAAATTAGTAATTTAGATTTTAAAACTGCTAACAGCTATTTATCAACTAGCTGGCACTTGGATGCATCGAGTGTATTACCGTCTTTAATCGTAGAAATTAAGGACGGTAATCTTACTACTGATTTATTATCGCCGGCAGGAATGCTTAATTTAAGAAATAAATTTTTAAAAAATAAATCTATTAAAGTGAGTTTTAAATCTGACGATAAACTAAAAGGAATAGCTTCTTTAATAGTAACGTCGTTAAATCCTAAAATATTCAGTAACGAATTCATATCGTTGTGCTTTAAATATAGCTGTCCATCGAACAGACTTCTAACAGCATTCTGTGTTACACTACCTGTAAGCTTAAATTCCCCGCCTGACTTAATATTGCCTGAAAATTCATTTATCTTTAAAGTACCTTTTAATAAGTTAGAAGAAAAGACTATTTTTTCTAATGCTTCATTATTACTTAAAATTATTTCGTTAATTCTCACGTCTGCTTTAAGTAATTTATCGGCAAAAATAAATCTAATATTTGAAGGGGCAGTATTAAATACCCCTGCATTTGGAGAAATTAACGAACTTAAATCTATTTTAGGAAAATCTAGTTTCACATTAGTAGTAATATTATCATTTTTAGCAATGTTAACAAATCCGTTACCGGTAATAAAAGACGATGCTATTACTATGTCTTTTAGCTCTATTTCATCTTCATTATTTGAAATATTAAATTTAACGTTTACTGCCTCATTTTGATTAAATTTATTAAAAAGATGTTTTAAATCCGGTAATATACTATACATTACCGACGCTAAATTTTTAATCTGATATTCACCGCTACCGCTAGTAAGCTTAAAATCTTTGTAAATTTGTGATAACTTAAAACCATAATCATTATTATCAATATTAAGACTAAAATCGACTGTATCGTCATGTTTATTAATTGAACCTGAAATTTTACCTATATAGTTACTTGTAGTTTTAAATATGTAATTAGACGATAAAGCATTTTCTTCTTTTAATATACAATTATCAAAATTTAAAATAGAATAGTTTTGTTTATTAATAATACTTAGATTAGTAACATTTAGATCTATATTTTGTAATTTATATTTAAAGAAATTCTTTATTAACTCTTCATGATTATAAATATTTAATACATTAGAATTTGAATAAAATTTAGCATCTAATATGTCTATTTTATTAATTTTAGGATTAAATCTTATAAGCGACCACAACGAAAAATGAATTTTAATCTGCTCTAAATCTAGCTTTCCTTCTTCCCTTATCAACTCAATAATTAAATAGGGCAAAGGAAATTTATTCATCTTTATTTTTCCGATATTTTCCTTCACAATTCCTAAATGACTAGTAAGATTATTAGTAACTGAATTATAATTAACAAAAGATAATGCACCAAAAATTATAAATAACAATAATGAGAAACAAATTATGATGCCGGCAGCTATTTTTTTTATCATGTCTGTAAAAAAGTTTTTAAACATATTATTATATATATAACTATCAATATTTAAAGGTAAATTAATGAATTCTTTAGAAAATTTAATTTTAGTCGGTGTAATAAAATCATGTCACGGAATTAAAGGTCATATAATTTTAAAATCTTTTACCGTCCCTACTACAAAAATACTTGAAAGAAATTTAGTAAATGAATCAGGAGAAAATATAAATATTAAGCTAATTAGCCAAAATGCCAAAGGAGAATTAATTTGCACATTTAATGATATAGCTACTCGAAATGAAGCTGAAAATTTAAAAGGTTATAAACTATTTTGCTTAAGAGCAAGTTTACCGGAACTAGAAGAAGATGAATTTTATATAGCGGATTTAAATCATCTACCGATATTAGACCAAGAGCATAAAGAAGTAGGCAAAATTAAAAATATTCTTAACTTTGGTGCCAGTGATATAATTGAAATAGAATTTTTAGACCAAACAACTGAATTATTACTTTTCAATAAAGAATTTTTTCCTGTTATAACTAAAAATTATGTGATTTTAAATTATAAAAGAGAAGTTTGAACAATTTACTTTAATTTTTCAATCTCTTATTTTTGGAGTTATTTTTGCAGTTCTTCAATTTCTTTTTTTGTAAAACCGGTAAATTCAACAATTTCATCTAAAGGCTTATTTTTTGTTATTTTCATATAATATTCAGCAATATTTAACATATACTTAAACAAGCGAAAAGCCATATAATGATCAGGTTTACTTTGATGTTCCAATAATAAAAATAAGTAACCGTTTTCACCGTCAAATTTAGCAGAAAATAAAATATCCGATATAGACTTCTTACTTAAGGTTAGGTTCTATAAAACTATCCTTTTCCATTTTAAGACAGGAGTTTCGCACTTAGCAGAAAATATGTTAATCTAACAAAAAAGAGTTTTAGTTAAGATGGCAAGATCAAAATGTAGCAAAGACTTATATAAATCACGTTCCTGTGTAACCTTATCTAGTTCTTTTTTAACAACATCAAAAAAATAATCATCAAGTGAATTTCTCATTTCATTTTAAATTTTAGTGTTTTTTGTCCAATGAACAATTATTTTTTTCTTAATGATCTCATAAGTATCAAGAGCAATTTTAACGGTTGTTT
>JAPYLE010000180.1 GCA_027293795.1 Rickettsia endosymbiont of Ixodes persulcatus | reverse complement strand
GGAAAACATAGAGATGAGAAAAAATTACGCAACTATGTAAAGAATCAAGGTGCGGATCGACCATCATATAAAGCTTTTCATCAGAAGCAACTAAAACTTTTTTAGATACCTCGCAGCTCTGCTGCGAGGAGTATCATTTTTCACTTAATTTTCACTTAAAAATATTCTAAAATACAAATATTTTACTTTTGATACATAGAACCTACTTCCGTGTAAAATATAAAATTAATCTGCTACGAATTTCCTCTGCTGCTTGATATGCTAAATCTATTCCTGTTTCATCTCTTTCAACATTTGTTGCATATGGTGTAAAAATAGCATTATATGATGTGTTTTGGTAAAACTTCTCTTCAATTAAAACCTTTTGGCTTTCTATATCAATTAATTTATATCTAACTAATTGATTAATATATTCCCTTAAAACATTGGAGTTTTTTTCAATAGTAGCAGGCATAGTTGTTGCGATAAGCTCTGCTTTAAGTAGGTATTTTGCTTTTGCTTTCTGAGGTAAAATACTAGTTAAGCGATGATAAAATTCAGCCCCTTCAATTGTTTTAATCGGCTCAACTTCAATAGCTTCTAAATCATTATTTCTATTGTATTCTTCTCTATATACGGGCTTTAAATTACAGCTACTTATTAGAAAGAATATTATTATAAATAAAGAATGCATAATTTTTATTTTTTATTATATTGGTTTATTTCAGTTTTGTGAAGATTTTGCTGCACAACTTTTATGTCATTCCCGCAAAAGTGGGAATCCAGAAAAAAATAGTAACCATACGTAAAATTAATTCGCTTAAAAATTTTATAGATTCCCGTTTTCGCGGGAATAACATAAGAAATGTTTGTGTGAAAGAAAATTATAATAATTAGTATTTATTAATATTTGTAATAATTATATATTAATTTATGTTGAAATTTATAAATAAGACTTGTATACCGCCGCCGTTTCAAAATAATTTTTAAGGTATTAGATGAAATTATATAAACTTGTTCCAATGTTTCAAAAAGCAATAAAAACAGCATTGGTAAAAATGAATACATATTTTTCCTTCCAAAAAAAAGAAAAAGTAACTTTAACAGAATATCACTCAACAGAAAATATTGCAGCACCCAACGTAAACACAGATGAAGCTAAAACTGTAAAGATTATAAGAGAGGATTTAGAAAAATCTTTTAAGTTATATGAAAAAAATTGATAATATTAGCACAAAAGCTATCATCACAAGAACCAATTAATAATGATGATTATAACCCTCAAACAGAGTATTACCCATTGATAGGAGACGATGGAATTACCCAGTATATTCCTACCACTGAATTATAATTTTTTAAGCTTAAAATATAGCTAGACCATAGGAAATAGGTACAGTTAAATAAACTTTAGTACGTGTTCTACAGCCATACTGATATCTTTGAATTGCCCCGTATCTTTTCTATAAATTCATTCCTTAAACCAATATCCCTTTTGGGATGAAGATGACTTTTTTTATAAGTGTAG
>JAPYLE010000179.1 GCA_027293795.1 Rickettsia endosymbiont of Ixodes persulcatus | reverse complement strand
CTACACTTATAAAAAAAAGTCATCTTCATCCCAAAAGGGATATTGGTTTAAGGAATGAATTTATAGAAAAGTTACGGGGCAATTCAAAGATATCAGTATGGCTGTAGAACACGTACTAAAGTTTATTTAACTGTACCTATTTCCTATGGTCTAGCTATATACTATGTCTGGGTTACAGAATTGAACGAACAATATACATTTAAATACAAATATCGTGATTGGAAAAAGATTTGTACCTCATGGAGCGAAGTCTGGCATGAGCATTGCAGGCTAAAGAATTAGATAATGATGAAATATAGCATGATGATCAAACAATTGTGCGCTGCTACAGTCATCTGCAGCATATGCCGGTATTTGAAACCTTAATAAAAAGTGTAATGCCGTCTGGGACATTATCAAATAGTAGTAAAGCCGCTTTAATTCAAGATCAGTTAGGAGGACATTTAGTTGGAGGTTCTATGATTGTAAAAACTCCTGGTATTGATGATATATCACTTGGTCACTTTACTCCGCCAACTTGCAAATTAGGAGGTCTGCCTTGTAATGCTCATTTTGACTTAAGAATGGGAGCATTCCCATATATCAGCAGTAAGGAGATAATGGAGAGTATGAAGCAGATGGCACAAAATGCTTCATTATATGGCGGAATCATGCTTGTTAAAACCATGTGTCCGCAATGTGAGAATTTAATGACATGGATGGAAGGGGTAGGACTTGTAATTGCTGGTATACTGAGTATGTGCTAAGCACTTAAAATTACAGTAAATTTCTAAGGTATAGAATGGTAACTAAACCTCTTGCAACAGCTACTAAACTTGCTAATTTGCAACAACTAAAAAAAGATCGTATAGCTAAAATAGAATCACAGCTTGCAGAACAACAAACTCAATTGCTTCAAAAACGTAAAGAAGAATTGTTTAATTTGTTCCATGCATGTAGTGCCTTAACATTAGATGATAAATTATTAATTGGATTCTTAAAGTTTATTAAAAATCCTGACAATAAGAATCATCCGGTCTTAAATGAATTTAAAAAACTAGGACAAAAAACAAGAATGCCCAGCAAACCAAAATCAGAACACCCAAAAACTGATTAAATTAGTCACAAAGAAATTATGGTATACTCGTATGCAATTACAAAAAGCTATATCTTTTGATCGTAAATCCGACGCTAGAAAAAAGATTATGTTAGGGGGATTATTTGTTAAAGTTGGGCTTGATTATTTTCATCCGGATAATTCTCATATTCTTTATGGAATGCTGCTTGATTGTAAAGAGCAATTAATACTCAATCCTAAAATTATTGATAAATGAAAATTGAAAGGACAAGCCCTTCTATACAAGAATGTTTGAATTAATTGGTGGTATCATCATCACTGCAATACCCCTCATCTAAATCTTCATCAGTGTTATAAAACCACTGATTTTGAAATACATTCATCGCTTTTGATGCCATGTTATCCTTATAAGCTCCTATATCCTTGAAATGATTATATTATCAGTGCTACTTAAGACTCTAGCTTCCTTGCCAGCAATATAGCCTATTTTAAAGATTTCCTTGGTTATCTTCTGTACTAAGTGCTGCTCTTCTAGTTGTGCCCCACTATAATGAATTCCTCCATTTACCCAAAAGTTTCTAATAGCTGCTATAAATGGTACATTGTCGCATACATAGTTTTTAAGTTTACTACATAAACTCTCCTCTTCTTGTGGGATTAAATCATTCCCTGCATTTGCTCAATACTTAATTTACATCTCTCTTAACTTGACGGTGCCTTAAAAATAATCTATCTACAAAAGCTACAGCTACTTTTCTTGGAATATTTATGCTTTATGAACCTTACTGCATAAATATTAGCTATAATCGAATGCTTTACTACTCATTATCGGCATTATAATAAACATATTTTATATTAATATTTTACCTTATGTACTGGCTTCTTTTAATCATAGCAGGGCTTTTTGAGATAGCGTTTGCTATTTCATTAAAATATTCTGATGGTTTAACTAAACTAAAACCAACGCTCCTTTTTATTTTCTTTGGAGCATTAAGTTTTACGTGTCTTGCAAAAACTCTGAATAAAATTCCTATAGGCACAGCATATGCCGTATGGACTGGTATTGGTGCTGCTGGTACTGCAATATTAGGTATATTCATCTTTAATGAACCAATATCTATATTACGATTATTCTTTATTACTACCCTAATAATATCAATAATTGGACTAAAATTCTCTTAAGGTTACTCCCATATGACTACTAATAATTCTGATATACTTAATAATCAGAAATCTCATATAAGCTATTATTATGAATATTATATTATGATTGTAGGTATACTTGGGCAATCCATGCATTATATACAAGCGTATAAGATATTCTCGACTCAATCTGCTGAAGATATTTCGATGCCAGCATATCTTATTTGTTTATTTTTACTTATTAGCTGGTTAATTTACGGTATAATCAAAAAAGCAAAAGCTCTTATTTATGCTGAAATACTAGGTATGGTTGGATGCTCTACTATTATTATAGGTACTTATATTTATAATTAATAATATGACTTATTATTGGACTAAAGATCATAAATATTATAGATTAAGTACTCAAGATAATTTATTTGGAACTACTGATCTTATATGTAGCTGGGGCTCTTTGTACTCTAATAATAAAGGCAATTATAAAGTCATCCACTGTAACTCACAATATGATATGGATACGCATATTAAACGTATCGCTAGGATAAGGAAATCAAGAGGTTATATCCTCATACATACAAATAAAGCATAAAACCTTCTAAGGTTTTTAATAAAACTATATGGATACACAGGATGTTAATGAATATATATCCGGAATCATAGAACGTATTACTTATCATAACCCCGATAATGGATTTTGTGTATTACGTATTAAGGTAAAAGGTCATAGAGATTTAATCACAGTTACAGGTAACGTACCATCTGCGCTCGTAGGGGAATATATAAAATGCAGTGGTATTTGACATAATGATAGAAACCATGGCAGACAGTTTAAAGCTCATTTTCTTAAAGCCTTGCCCCCGATACATTAGAAGGTATAGAAAAATATCTTGGCTCTGGATTGATTAAAGGCATAGGACCATATTTTGCTAAGAAATTAGTATTAGCATTTAAAGATAAAGTGCTTGAAGTTATCGAATATGAGCCCCACCTATTATCTACTGTAGATGGGATAGGTAAGGTAAGAGCTAATCGCATTTGCAACAACTGGCAAGCACAAAAAGTTATTCGTGAAATAATGGTCTTTCTACAATCTCATGGATTCGGTACTACTAGGGCAACTAGAATCTACAAAACATATGGAGATAAAGCGATTGAAATTGTATCAAATAATCCTTATCAATTAGCTAAAGATATAAGAGGTATTGGATTTATTTCAGCAGATACCATAGCTCGTAATTTAGGTATTGATAAGAATTCTTTAATCAGAGCTAAAGCAGGTGTAACCCACGCATTACTTGAAGCAACGTCAGATGGTCATTGTGGCTTACCTAAAAAGATATTACTGCAAAATATTCAAAAATTACTTGAGATAGAGTACGATATCATTGAGCAGGCTATAATAGAAGAAGTAGCATTACATTCACTAATAATTGATACTATTAATGATGTAGAATCTATTTTCTTAACTAGTTATTACATATATGAGAAAAATATCGCTAAAATACTAGTTAATTTAACAAAAGCTTCTGTTACTTGGGGTAAAATAGATACCATTACTATTCTGCCCACAATAGAGAAAGAGCTATGTATCACGCTTGCAACAAGTAAGAAAATAGCTATAGAAAAGGCACTTCAACACAAATTAGTGGTTATTACGGGTGGACCAGGAACAGGGAAAACTACATTGGTAAACTCATTACTTAGAACATTATCTACGCAGGATTTAAATATTAAATTATGTGCACCCACTGGTAGAGCAGCTAAACGCTTAAGTGAAAGCACAGGGTTCGAGGCCACCACTATACATAGATTACTTGAGATTGATCCTGCTTATTTTAAGCGTAATGAGGAATCACCATTATTGTGCGATTATTTGGTAATAGATGAAGCTTCAATGGTAGATATATCACTATTTCATGCATTATTAAAAGCCATTCCACCACACTCAGCATACTAATAGTTGGCGATGTAGATCAATTACCCTCCGTAGGTGCTGGGCAAGTACTTAAAGGTATTATAAATTCTCAAGTTATACCGACGATCAAGTTAACTGAAATATTTAGGCAAGCAGCAACAAGTAATATTACTATTAATGCTCATCGCATTAATAGTGGTATCCTGCCCAATCTTGTACAGACAAACAAAGAATCAGATTTTTATTTTATAGAAGCGGAACATGGTGAGGATATCATTAATAAGATAATTATAATGATAAAGGAACGCATCCCTAAAAAGTTTAATCTAAATCCTGCAAATGATATTCAATTACTATGTCCTATGCAAAGAGGTGGCGTCGGTGCTAGATCACTAAATATTGAATTACAAAAAATACTTAATCCAAACTGCAGCAGCGGCATAACTAAATTTGGTCAGATTTTTGCTATTGGAGATAAGGTGATGCAAACAGAAAATAATTATGACAAGGAAGTCTATAATGGAGATATAGGGGTTGTTAATAATATTAATGAGCAGGACCAAGAAATCACAATAAACTTTTATAACCGTGATGTTGTTTATGATTATAGTGACCTTGATCAAATTACTCTAGCCTATGCTACTACGATACACAAATCTCAAGGTTCAGAATATCCAGCAATAATTCCACTAACCATGCAAAGTTACATGATGCTTAAACGTAACTTAATTTACACTGCCATCACTCGCGGCAAGCATCTAGTTATAATAATTGGACAAAAAAAAAGCATTAGCTATAGCTATTAAAGATAATAAAACTTCTTTGCGTTATTCAAAACTGGAAGAATGGTTAATTGGTGAGATAGCATGAAATATATTTAGTACGAGAAACACATGTTTTTCGTATATACCAACATTCACCTATTTACAAACCATTAAAAATAGGCTAATTTGTACAATAAACACTGTCGTATTGTTCTATGGTGCGACTATTAATAAAAAGAGGTTTTCCGTACATGCTAGTTAGATATATGAGAGTTTCAAGCGAAAATGATCGTCAGGTGTTTGATCTTCAATATGACGCACTCATAAAGCAGGTGTAGATCCTAGGCATATTTTTCAAGATAAAGCCAGCGGTGCTAAAGATAATAGGAAAGGATTACAAGAAGTTCTAGATTATCTAAAAGATGGTGATTGCCTGATTGTGTGGAAATTAGATCGGTTAGGGCGGTCATTATCTCATCTTATTACTCTTATTGATGGTTTTAAGAAGAAAAATATTGGCTTTAAATCTATAACCGAACAAATGGATACCACAACGCCCCACGGTGAATTCTTGTTCAGTGTGTTTGGAGCACTCGCACAATATGAGCGTGCGCTCACTAAAGAGAGAATTATGGCAGGTTTAAAATCTGCTAAACAAAGAGGCAAAACTGGTGGAAGACCAAGAGCTATTTCACCTGAAAAAATGCAGGCTATTAGTGAAGCCCTAAAATCCGGCACAAGCAAAGCTGCTATATGCCGTACATTCAATGTTAAAAGAACTACTCTCTATGACAATCTCGCGAATATTCCCTTTGTCTGTTAGGTTAAATCTCTGGGCTGTTGAAAACAGTCTACAATGATTTAAATATATTACAAAAATATAAACTCTTGGTTTATACTAATATGTGCTTATTTAGCAAAATTAATTGGACAAACTCTTCTATAAATTATACTTCTCCTAATACTGCCACCTTTGCTTCTATTCCCCATTTACTATTATCTAAGTAAGATGTAATTTCCTGAATTATTTCACTTGGTAAATGTGATATATGTGTTGAAGAATGTTGAAGTTCTGGTTCCATATTTTTACATATTCCTGCAATAGTCCAAGCATGCTCTTTGGCAAATATCTCTACCTTGTTCACTACATTTAGATCTTGCTTTTCTTTTTGTAAATATTGTGTGAATAATGTTTTATCTACTTTTTTATAAAATCGTACAGCAGATATTTTCTTTGGATCATTAGATTCAGAATCAAATCTGTGTATTAAGAAGTGCACTAATTTTTTAACGGTTCTGTCGCATTTAAGCATAATGTCCAGCAGTTTAGACCAAAACCTTAGATTTTAGATGTTATGATGCCATTAACATTTTAAAGTTCTCAAAAGTAGATATGTTATTATTACTTCCAACTATTTGTCCTTTTTGAATCATACGAATATTTTCTATACCGGCAATAGTAAT
>JAPYLE010000178.1 GCA_027293795.1 Rickettsia endosymbiont of Ixodes persulcatus | reverse complement strand
TGTCTCAAGTGATGATTTGCCTTATTTATATTCAGGCGCCTATGGATTTGTCTATGTATCACTTTATGAAGGTTTTGGACTTCCTTTATTAGAAGCAATTGCTAGCGGAATACCCACACTAACCTCGAATACATCAAGTATGCCAGAGGTTGTTGGGGATGCGGCGTTATTGATAGACCCGCAAGATGTAGATGTGATAGGCGATAAACTAAATCAGTTGTTAACTGATAATAAGTTGCGTGATTTGTTAAAGCATAGAGGGCTTATTCAGGCAGATAAATTTTCTTGGCAAAAATGTGTAAACAAAACGGTAGATATTTATAAACATGTACTTACTTCTGCTTCATAATGGCTAACCTTATAATTATCGCTAGAACATATAATGCCATCTTCGCTGAGATAATCGCCAAGTTGTGATTCAATGACAACGAGCTTTTTTAACGTTAAATTACTGAGACAGTGTTTATGTCCTAAAGTAATAAAAGTTGATTCTTGTTTTTTTAAAGTAAAGTTTTATTGATCATTTTGAATAGTTGCAGTTTCTGATATGACTATACAATATTCGCTGCGTTGAGGATGCATTTTACGATTTTATCAAAGCAATTTAATATTTCTTCTATAAAAATTTTAGGGTGCTGATTTTTGATACCATTAAGTGGCTTTTAGAAGGCAAAGAGATTAGTCCCCTTCGATTTTAACTTTGTTATGGCGCTTTAACTGCATAAAATCCTATTATTCCAGAGCGCTTAAAAAGAGTAAATATAGAGTTTAACGGCAAACAAAGCAACAGTAGCAAGTTGAAATTTTTCATTCTACCGTGTTTAAGCTTAGGGTTATTTTTCAAATCAATGGTATGACGCTGTAACCAGTTTTGAATAGAGATAGCGAATGGGCCTGGATTTACGTCATGCTTGATTTTAATTTGCGCAAACCCAGTTTTTTTAAGTAAATTTTTTAATTGTTTATCAGTATATTGAAATGTGTGACGGGGAACATGGTTGCCTCCCCAGAATTTTTTAAAAAATGACCGCTCAAATCCATTAAAGTTAGGTAATATCCCAAATAAAACACCGCCTGGTTTTAAAAGATCAAAACTCTTTTGTAATTCTGCTACTGGATTTAAAACATGTTCAATATAATGATTCATTGAAATCAAATCAAATGATTCCTTCTTTCCTAGATAATCCAAATACATTCCGTGAAAAGTCTGTATCTCTCTTTTTTTCATTATTTTAATTGCATGCTTATTAAAATCAATTCCATGTAGATCCTTTATCCCATGCTTTTTGAAATAGCATAAAAAATCACCATTACCGCTGCCAATATCTAATATCTTTGCATCTGGTTTTATATGAGGAATTAAACAACGCATCCTAATTCGATCATGCATTGTTAAAAATAAATTATAAAACTTGCCTCGATTAGTTTTAATATCTCCAATATAGGCAGGGTAAACGTCAGGATAAGCATCCATTATTTCCTGTAAGCTTGGAAAAGGATCAATTTGAATTTGCTCACAAGTGATGCATTTGCGATAACTATACTCACCAGGTGCGCCGTATTCCCAATCGCGTATACCAGAGACCAATAAGTTGCTTGCCGTAGAATCACAAATCTTACATATGTATAGTTGAGTCATCATGATTCTCCTTCAGAGAATAAGTTGGTAGTGAAGAATAGAATTTTATTAAAAATTGTATATAACCCATATCAAAAAGTTCAATTTTAATATCATGTGGCGATTTTTGAGCGTTGGTCGCATGTCCCACTATAATCTCTGAAACATTTTTTAAGTGATTGCATAGAACGCCTGGAAAAAGATGATGCTCAGCATGATATTGAAAGCCAAAAACTCCTAATAAATTAGTGCCCCAATCTTTTTTTAAAAAACTTCTCAAAGCGGCCTCTTGACAAAAAAACGGGCTATGTTCAGCTAATAAACGAATATTGATCACTGTTTTTGTAATAATAGTCAGCGGTAAAATCCATAAGCTAAAATAGCTCCACCACATACCTAATGTTAGGAAAGCAAAAAAAATAATACCTTGTATCAAAACTAGCTTGATAAACTCAAAGCGTAAATTTAGTTGGCATTCTTTTTTTTTATTTGATTTCTTGATTGAAAAAATTAAACCGACAATACGCTTTAGTGTTGATAATCCCAACAAACTTTCTATCAACCAGATCCAAAAATTCAGTTTAGAAGTTGGATAATTCATATAGGTTATCTGGTCAGGATCCTTTTCTAAGTCACCAAAATGAGTGTGATGTAGCATATGATTTTTTTTAAAATTTTTCGTTATTCCAATAGGATATAAAACCAAGCAGCTACAAACGATTTCAAGCCATGTTTTATCCTCATAATCTATATAAAAGTGTATTGCTTCGTGTGCTGCTTGAGCGATAACGTATTGCAAACAACCGATAAAGAAAATAAAGAAGGGTAAAAAATCTAGTAAGTAATTCAATTTTTGATGGCTAACTAACCAATCCGTAAGGTAAAAAATTGAAAAAAATAGAATATAAATCGTAAGCAGTTTTACTATGAATAACTTAAGTAATTTTTGATCTTTACTTGCTTTAACAAACGCGCCGACTTCTTTTTTAATTGCCTGTCTATTTACAAAATATTCAGCCACTTTCTAACCACCTTTTAAATTGAGTCCATAACCATTTTATCAAATGTGGTTCATGGGGTGTCTGCGAGATTACTATGTCTAGGCCAGGTTAAAATACTGTAGATAATATGAGAATTTATCCAATTTTACTAAGCCAAAGACGAGGCAAACTAAAAAGGGAAATGGTACCGTTTTTACAGCTGCTTAACAAGTCTGTTTTCTCAAAAGCTTTAGTTTCCGGTATAAAATTTTATCAATATGTCACCCGCGTGAAAGCGTAAAAATTTTATTACGGTGTTTGCCTAAGCGTATAAACAATGCAGATCATATTATTACAGGCCCCCACTTATCCATGATGAAATCATTAAATTTTTTAAAGTTTTGCCTAAGAAAATAATGACGATTCATCACGGTGTTGCACCTATTTTTAGAGAACGGCTACGGATTGATATAAATCCTTTACTAGCCTGTTATGGCTTATTAAACAAGTCCTATCGCTTAAGTGTTGACACTTTAGAGTTAAGGAAAAATTTAGAACGTTTAATACAAAATTTTAGTTGTGTATCGGAAAAACAACGAAGCGCTATCCTTTAGTTTTAGTGGGGATGAAAGGCTGGGGTACACATAGATTAATGAAGTTAATAAAACAATTGATTAGAAAAGAAGAATTATATTGCTTGGGTTATGTCTCAAGTGATGATTTGCCTTATTTATATTCAGGCGCCTATGGATTTGTCTATGTATCACTTTATGAAGGTTTTGGACTTCCTTTATTAGAAGCAATTGCTAGCGGAATACCCACACTAACCTCGAATACATCAAGTAT
>JAPYLE010000177.1 GCA_027293795.1 Rickettsia endosymbiont of Ixodes persulcatus | reverse complement strand
GGGCAATTCAAAGATATCAGTATGGCTGTAGAACACGTACTAAAGTTTATTTAACTGTACCTATTTCCTATGGTCTAGCTATATGTGACACTGAACTCGTTTTTCGAGCCACGCAACAACGCCAAGCAGGAATGACATCAGTGAGTTTAAAACAACTTCTAAAGACTTAGAGTATTTTCGTACATTATTAGCCTCCCCTGATGAATTAAATACATGCTTTGTTTAAGGATAATAAGAAGGATATAGCAGAATCTGAAATATATAGATAATTCAGATATAGAAACAGGTGAGTTATTTTATAAGCTAGTAGATGGTGACCTTATAATAGAGTATGGTTTTTGTCTAAAATTTTAGAAACAATAAAATTAAAAGCTGAATTTAATAAAGAATTATTAACTGCTGAGATTCAACTCTCTTGTGGAAATCCAATAAGACATAAAATGGATGAATCCAAACTTGAGACATTACAAACCGTTATAAGAGATGAAAATAAATTATCAAAAATTTTAACAGGCGAAGCAACGCCGGCTACGGATTATGCTTATCCACCTACTGAATTTTCTAAGTTAATATCTCAAATTACTTCTCATAAAGAAAATAATAGCTTAACTTTTACTCTAAATAAGCCATACAGGCTTATAAAGTTGACGGTAAACCACCTATTATCGCTTATAGCTTAAAAGAGACATTTATTATTGATAAACAGTATTTATTAAAATATTTATTTCCGATATTTAACAGTTTTGTTTGGCAGGAAGACGGTAAATTTCCTATTATGTTTTCTTCGAAGACCCAGAATATCTTACTAATAATAATCATGAAATTACTTTATTAATAGATATTAGCGGTAGTATGAAATATGCTTTTAGTGATTAAAAAAGCAAAAGATACTAGCTCAATGAGTTGAGATCCCTAATTGGAAAATTAATATAGTGTCATTTAATGATCAATCTAGCATGGAATCTTTTTCTGATAAGGAAAATTTGATGTGGCTATAGTATTCCGGACAGTTAATGATAAACGATATTAACAGGAAGGATAAAAATGACAGATATAAAGCCAAGGATATATCCAGCTGAATTTAAGGAATCGGCGGTTAAATTAGCTATTGAGTCTAAGCAACCTTTTACTCAAACAGCTAGGGAGCTAGGAATTACAAAATCTAGTCTATATAATTGGGTTCATAAATATTTAAAACCCAAGGAAGTAATGAGAGATGATGAACATCTGTATGATGAATTAAAGAGATTAAAAAAAGAACTAGATAAGGTTATACAGGAACGTGATTTATTAAAAAAGGCTGCAGCAGAGTACTTTGCAAAAGAATCCCGATAAGGTACGTGTGGATCAAGGAGCATGAGAGTAATTTTTCGATTCCTGCTATGTATAAATTTTTGGAAGTATTACGTAGTTGTTATTATGAATGATTAAATAATAGTGGATGTAATAGGGATCGATAAGATAATAAATTAAACAACATATTTAAAATTATTTTTAAAGAAGGTAGAGAGTAATTATGTAACTAGACCTATTAAAGAAGGTAGAGGGTAATTATGGAACTAGACCTATTAAAAAGGCGCTATCTAGGCAAAGTATAGTTATTAGTAGGAGGCGTATTGCAAGATTAATGGATGAAGCTAGTTTGGTCTATAAAAC
>JAPYLE010000176.1 GCA_027293795.1 Rickettsia endosymbiont of Ixodes persulcatus | reverse complement strand
ATAATGCTTTACCACTATATCTTACGCTACTTGCTTGTAAAAATGATTTATATAAGTCTTTGCTATATTTTGATCTTGCCATCTTAACTAAAACTCTTTTTTGTTAGATTAACATATTTTTTGCTAAGTGCGAAACTCCTGGCATTTTGAAGTAAAAGCTCGATTTCCTCCATAGAATTAGATGTTATGAGGCTATGTAAAATCGTTTGTCCGTAATTATTCTTAATATTAGGACTAGCATTATGTTCAAGTAATAATTTAGCTCTTTTTAAGTCTCCCAAAAATAATGTATTATATAATGCTGTGTCTCCGTGCTCATTCTTGTGTGCATCAATATTAACTCCGCTTTCTAATAAAGCTTGAACTTCACTAAGATCCCCATCTTCACTAAGATCCCCATATTTATAAATAAATTATTTTCATTATCATTCATCATAGTTTCTTCCTTTTGTAAATTAGTTGAAATTATTATCCTCATATAACCTCTAACTAAATTTTAAAAAATTAAGGAATTAGAAATAATATAAAAATATTGAGAAGAAATTATACACAATATTTTTAATTTTTGCAAATCAATAATTAATATTTTAACTATTTATTAGATTTTGGATAAAACCAAACAAGAAGTAAACAGATTAGAAGACCGATATTTAAGAGTAGATTATACTCTGTCATGGAAATACCGAAGATTTTGATTGCGGGTTTAGTACAGGAAGTAATCGGCTGGGAGTAGAACATTTGCTTGATATGCTGGATGGATAGACCTTTTGGGATACGAATCATTGATGAGCAAAGGGCACTGGGTTGTACGATCCCTCGTTCTACGAAGCTATGATATGTTGATAATATGCACGAACTAAGAATAATTAAGAAAATGAATATTAAAGTGTATTTACTTAGTTTTCTAATGATTAGAGCAGTTAAACAAATTTTGATTAGTGTTAGATATGGGAATCTTTCATAAACGCATAAAGGGCAGGGGGTGTAATGGAATATATATTCGGCAATATAAGCAGTAGCAAGTGCTATTACGGAAATGGCAATCAGCCCTAAATGTAGAACTTTATAACTATCTTTTCTGATGTAATTTATAGTAGTATTAATAAACATGAGTTTTAAAAGTTTTAATTGGATAGTCTCTATGTCATTTTTTGCTCTTTTGATGTCATTCCCGCGAAGGCGGGAATCCAGAGTCATTAAAAAGTATAAACACATTAAATTTTTAAAATTAAAAGCTCAAATCATTTCGCTTTTTTCTGAGGACTATATAATACAAAATTCTTCAAAATCGTAAAAAATTCAAGTGATATTTTACAAATAAATAAATTTAGTATATTGTCACTGATTATTAATTAGAGTGCAAGAAAAATAAAATGTCGGAAATTTGGGAAGATGCTATTAAGTCAAATGCTTGGCCTTTTGTTGAAGCTAAAAAGATATTAGACAGCTTAAACGGTAAAACCCCTGAAAAAGGTTATGTATTATTTGAAACGGGTTACGGTCCTTCAGGTCTGCCTCATATCGGTACTTTTGGTGAAAATGCCCGTATGGTGATGGTGCAGAAAGCGTTTGAGCAATTATCGAGCATTCCGACTAAATTAATCTGTTTTTCCGATGATATGGACGGACTTCGTAAAGTACCGAGTAATATCCCAAACTCTGAAATGGTAGCACAGTATATGGATATGCCGCTGACCTCTATTCCTGATCCGTTTAGTGAATATGAAAGTTACGGGGCTTATATGAATGCGAAGCTTCGCTCATTTCTTGATAGATTTGGCTTTGAGTATGAATTTTATAGCAGTACTAAGTGTTATAAAGCGGGTATGTTTGATGAGATGCTACTAAAGGTACTTGAAAAATATGATGAAATAATGGAGTTAATGCTACCGACTTTTAGAGAAGAGCGTAAAGCTACTTATTCGCCTTTCATGCCTATTTGCCCGAAAACAGGTAAAGTATTGCAAGTACCTATAGAGAAATGGGATGCCAAGCTAGGTACTGTAACATATAAAGATGAGGACAGTAATTATATAGAAGTACTGGTAACGGGAGGGCATTGTAAATTGCAGTGGAAACCGGATTTTGGTATGCGTTGGGCTGCTCTTAAAGTCGATTACGAAATGTACGGTAAAGATCATTTAGCAAATGCTCGTCTTTATTCAGAAATTTGTCGAATCCTAGGAGGCAAACCTCCGGTACAGCTATGTTATGAGTTATTCTTAGATGAGAACGGTGAAAAAATCTCGAAATCAAAAGGCAATAGTATTAGTGTTGATGATTGGCTTAAATATGCTCTTGTTGAAAGTATGGCATTATTTATGTACCAAAATCCAACTAGAGCTAAACGTTTGTTTTTTGATGTAATTCCTAAAAATGTCGATGAATATATTACTTTTAATCAGAAATATCATTTGGAAGAGGATAGGGTAAAGCGTTTTGCAAACCCCGTTTATCATATTCATCATGGAAATGTCCCAAAAATTGAGACTTTTGGCATTACATATTCATTACTTTTAAATCTTACTTCCGTGTGTAATCCTTCAGATAAATCGGTACTTTGGGGGTTTATTAGCAAATATGAACCTAAAGCAACGCCAAATACTACTCCTTATCTTGACCGCTTGGCAGAATTTGCTATAAGATATTATGATGACTTTATTAAAGCACATAAATCATATTTAACCCCTTCTGAAAAGCATAAGGTTATTTTACGGGATATATTAGATATGTTATCTAGTATATCTGAAGAAACGGAAGGCGAAGTAATACAAAAAGCAATATATGATATCGGAATGAAAGCAGGGTACAAAAATTTACGTGATTACTTCAAGGATCTATATAAAATATTGCTTGGGCAAAACGAAGGTCCAAGACTTGGGACTTTTATAAAGCTTTATGGTATAAAAAAAACGAAGAAGCTGATTGAAGAGAAGTTATAGGGTTCTATATGTCATTCCCGCTTTTGCGGGAATGACATATAGAACCCTGGTATGACAATGAAAACAAATGAATGAAATTTTTTGTAGTACGTTACCTATTTTTTTAATTACGCTTCTTGGTAGTATTATTAAAAATATAAGCGAATATTTTTATTTTTTCTTATTACTGGTGAAGGTTTTAAAAACGTTAAATTAACAAATAGTTTGTTTAGTTTTTTAAAAAAATAACTAAAATATTTTAAGACATAAGTCCGTTGTAGTAGGGTTGTAACCAAGGATCGTGGAAAATACTCTTGGCTTACTTGTTCAAAAGTAAACTTTTTGGACCAGTTGAGCAAAGGTCTAAAAAACAATTGATCGTAAAGTAATATGACAATTAACATCGTCAGGAT
>JAPYLE010000175.1 GCA_027293795.1 Rickettsia endosymbiont of Ixodes persulcatus | reverse complement strand
GAGAGCACATCATCTAGAGCTTTGAATAGTTTCATTCTTAAATCGTAACTGTAACTGCTTGCCATAACTTATTTATTATTATTTATAACATATATATTAGCATAGTATGTACCTATTTACTATGGTCTAGCTATATTTTATCAATTTCTTTTTTCTCAAGCGGCGGAACTCCACCCTCACACGGAATACATTTTTTTCACTTAATACTGTCATAGTTTTTTATTCTATATCAAAGTTAAAATATTGATCTTTATAAGGTTCATCTTCAAGTGTATAATGCCACCACTCAAATTGACATGCTTTAAAATTATGTTTTTGCATCTTAGAACGTAAATAATTACGTTTTGCTAAATATTGCTTATCAATTAATTTACTATCATGATGTGAAGTCTTCATCAAATAGAGCAAAAGAAGTAGACATGTCTACTGTATTGTCATCTAAATAGGATATAACACGCTTGTCTTTCAACTTTCTCTTAATGACTTTAGGATTATTATTAACTTCCTACCAAAGTTTTATTATTGATAAATCTACAGTACTACCCCTACTATGACTGGATCTTTCAGCTATATAACCTAATGTAAAACATTTAGACTTATCTATATATGGGTAAAAGTTTTTCTTATTTTTTTGATCAATATTATCTTTGCTCCATCTTAAAAAGTGTTATACAGCTTTTTGTGGTCTATATGCATCATATATAATAAGCAAATAACCATCTTTTTTTATCTCATCTTGTACTACTTTAAGAGCTTTAGCAGCTTCTATGGTTAAAATTGCTTCCGGTGCTTTATAACCCTCTACCTTTTTAGCAACAAAATTTTCATCTGAATAATAACGCATACTTTGGATAATTGTAGGGTCGATATCTTTCAGATACACAAACCCTTTAGGTAAGGATCTGGCATATATTGGAGAAAAGCTCATAAATATAAGAATTAAAGTTGTTAAAATCAATTTCATAAATGCTAGGCTCTGTGAAAGTTTCTAATTGATTTGTTATTCTAAGATATTTTTTAGTGGAAATTAAATCTTTTTAGAAATCTTCACAGAGCCTAATATAAAACATTTATACATTTATCTTATACAAAATTTTATTAAAAACTAGAACTTTCAAAAAGACGGATGAATGGTAGCGAGGGAGGGATTTGAACCCCCGACACACGGATTATGATTCCGTCGCTCTAACCAACTGAGCTACCCCGCCAGGGGAGAAATAATATATCGTTACAGATATTGCTAACTAAAGTTGTTGTAAGTATTCTATATCATTCCCGCTTTTGCGGGAATGATATTAGAGCCATGCAACAATGGCAATAGCCAAACCTTAAATTTTATCTTAACGTTTAGAGAATTGTGTTTTCTTACGTGCTTTACGCTGTCCGTATTTCTTACGCTCTACTACTCTAGAATCACGTGTTAAAAGACCGCCTTTACGCAAAATAGCATGAAAATCCGGAGCAGATTTATCTAGAGCTTTAGAAATCCCATGTAAAATGGCTCCTTTTTGTCCTGAAATTCCTCCACCTCTAACAGTACAAATTACATCATACTGATCGATAGTTTTTGTTAAAACAAAAGGTTGTAAGATCGTTTTCACATAAGTTTCAGAAGGAAAATACTGGTCTATTGTTTTTTTATTAACAGCTATTTTTCCTTTTCCTACTTTAAGCCATACTCGTGCTATAGCATTTTTTCTTTTCCCTGTAGCATAAAACTTGCCTGAATTATCTATTTTTTCTTTATGTGCTTTTACTACTAGCTTCTCAGAGGTTAGAACTTCTTTAGTTAATGGCTTGTCTGTTTTAATCTTTAACTTTGTCATAGGTAATTACTTTTTATTTTTTGGATTTTGGCTTGCAAAATCATAAATTGCAGGCTGCTGTCCTACATGAGGATGATCACTATTTGCATAAACATACAAATTACTCATTTGCTTAGCACCTAAAGCATTTCTTGTAATCATTCTTTTTACAGCCATTTTAATAACTCTCTCAGGGTGTTTACCGCTTAAGATTTCACCTGCCGTAGTATCTTTAATCCCCCCTGGAAATCCTGTATGTCTGTAATATATTTTTCCATCTTTGGGATTCGCTTTTTTACCTGTTAATTTTACATGCTCTGCATTTATTATGATTATATTATCACCACAATCTAAATGAGGAGTAAAGCTAGGTTTATGCTTACCGCGTAGCATATTAGAAACTCTGCTAGCGAGTCGTCCGAGTACAATATTTTTTGCGTCTATAACCCACCATTTCTTTTCAATTTCCGATGGTTTTGCAGAATAAGTTTTCACAATAGTATCTTTTTAATTTTAATTTTTTAAATAAAGACTTAAGAAACATACTTAATAGCATTAATACCTGCCATTTGTCAAGTTAAATATAATCTATTTACTTCCCGAATATTATCTTTCTCTCAGTAGAGAAATATAGATGATTATTTGTACTTAAACCATAATAACGAATATTCTTTATAATTTTGCCGATATGAGGCATCATGTTTAATCCATTATTATCAATGTCAAAACTATATAAAACACCGTTAACGGAAATAACATTTAAACTTCGCTTATTGTTATTATCAACTCCAACAAAAGGTGCTAAAAAAGTAGCAGATTTTAGTTTCTTAGGATCTTTCCCATCATTTAAATCAGCTACAAACTTTACCTTCCCCGTTTCAGGATTAAATGCTGCTATTTGTCTTGCATTATTTGTTACAAATAGACTATTACCGATTAAAGACATTGATTGGATATCCTCTGCATTTACCTGCCAAATCACACTGCCGGTTGCTGTACTCAGTTTAATAAGCTTACCAAGACCGGTTGCTATATATAAATTCATATTATCATGAACGGGTGTACATAAAATACTTGATTCGTCAAAATTCGGTATAGCTATGTGATCGCTAAGATTTGCAAACTCAAAATTCCATCTTACTTCACCGTTTTTTATATTTAAGGCAAGTACTTGCCCGGAATTATAAGTTACTATTACATTTTCATGTTGTACTATCGGCGTCATAAAATAACTAGCCGATAAAACTTCCACAAGGCTTTCATGCTCCCATACGGTTTTTAAAGTTTCTGCATTTAAAGCAATTGTTTGATTACTGATAGTTTGCACCAAGACAGTATTATCATTTAGCACAACAGGCTTAATTCTAATAATATCCGGAAGTTCTTTTCTAATTATTTCATAACCTGATTTTGCATCTAGTACTACTAACAATCTTGAACCGTATGTTACGTATAGCTTTCCGTTATAATGTAAAATTCCGCCACCTATATAATTATCTTTTTTATGTCTACTTAAATTATAAGACCAAATAATCTTATTTTTCTCTATAGAAAACGCAGAAATATTTGATCTAATATCCAATGCATAAATCATATCGCCTATAAAAACCGGCTCGGTAATTGTTTTGCTTCTAGCGAAACTATACTGTTTATTCTTAAGCATATTTACATTAAATGCATATATATTTGCATTAGAATCTAAATATATCGGCTCATTAGTTTGCATTGATAATTTAGGAGTAAGTTCAACAATATTTTTTACCCTTTTCGGTCCAAGCCCGTTACATGAAATTAAAATAAATGGTAATAACAGAAGTGCTATTTTTTTTGTCATATTTTTCCTTAAGTACAAATTATTATTTATTTAAATTTACGAGCAGAGCCTTAGCCTGATCTTTTAATAAATCAGATACATTATTTGAAATTAATAAATTTTTTAGATTTTTTTCTGCTTGCGGTCTCATATTATTCTTAATATCCCACATAGCTTTCATAATAGTTGCCGTAGCCCAAAAAGGTTTTTTCTCATCATCAAAATAGTTTAAATATTTTGTCAATTTTTCTTTATCTTGAATATCTAGATTTTGATCATCAATGACAAGGCCACACCATGAAATACGTGCATAAGAAGTAGAAACTTCGGAATATTCTTTATTTTCAATAATTTTATTAAGCAGGTCTTGCGCTTCTGAATATTTTTTTTCCGAAATCTTTATAGCTACTTGTTCTAATGCAGCTATTTCTTTTATTCTAGTATTACTAGTAGTAACTAAATTCTCTAAAGTATTAAAAGCTAATTCTCCATTATCTTTTATTGTTTCCAAACCAACGGTTTTAACAAGAATATCTCCGTTTTTTTGGTTATTTTTAATTCTTTTATCTTTATTATTATTAATAACAACCATTATAGTAATAGCTATTATAGAAATGATTATTATTATAGGTAAAAGCTTTTTGAAAAAAATTAACCTTTTTTCTTCATTTTGATCACTAAATACTTCGTCTAAAATATCAGTCATATTTTATTATTTTTATTTATTTTTACAGCCAAATTTGACCTTAGCATCTTCTGTCATTTTCTTGGATGCAGCCGTTCTATTAGTTGGAAATTCCTTATTAAGCTTAGCAAGCATATTACATGCTTCCTGAGTTTTTTTTAGTTCACCTAAGGAAAGTGCTAACTTCAATAACCCATCGGAAGATTTTGCCCCTTTCGGTAACTCTTTATAGCCTTTTAAATAGTTAACCGCTGCTCCGTTATAATCTTTTTGTTTAAAGAAGCATTCCCCGTACCAAAAATAAGCATTACTAATTAGCGAACTGTTAGGATATTTTTGGATAAAATTTTTTAATTTATCTTTTGCTTCAGTAAGCTTATTATCTTTATAAGCAGCTAGAGCCAAATCATAAGCTTGCTTATCGAGAGCTATATCTTTATTAACCGTAATGGGTTTTTTAGAAGCGGTATCAGGCGTATCTTTTAGCAAAGCTACATCAAAAACGTCTTGGCTTTTTGAATTATGACCTTCTGAAATTTCAGTATTTTCTTCTTGATTTGGAATATTTGAGTTTTGCGTTAACATATCAATTTTGTGCTGTAAAACCTCAACTTTACCGATTAATCTTCTGATTTCTTGTTCCTGTTCATCTAGCCTATTTTCAAAATCATTATTTGCTGCATATTTTAAAGGCTTTCCTTTAATAGTTTCGCTTTCTCCGAAAGCAACCATAGAAAATAAAAAAGTAAATAATAAGATAATCAGTTTCATATATTTTTTAAAAATTTATAACGTTTCTTATAATACCGAAAATTTTTTAATATTCTACATAATTTTTTGGCATTGCCTAATAACTATAGATTTCGTCATGAGCTACGCGACTAAAAGGAGTGTGGCAATCCAGAAAAATAACAAAAAATACTACGAATTAGCATTTTTTTCTTTCTTACTTCGTCAAAACTTATAGTTTTTCCTCGTAATGACGTAGAATTTTTAAGCTATCAACTCTTATTTTGCAATGCCTATATTTCAATACTACCGTCATATGTAAAAGTTATTGTTACGGTGGTACCTTCATTTATCTTACTTTGCAAATCAAATTTACCGTTCATAAGTTCAACCAACTTTTTAGTAAGCGGCAACCCAAGACCGGTACCCTCATATTTTCGACTAAACTCACTATCAATTTGACCGAACGCCGACAAAGTTTTTGGAATATCTTTTTCCTCAATACCGATGCCGGTATCTATAACTTTTATATATACTAATTTTACTAACTCGTCTTTTTCAAGTGCAATAGTAACACTTCCTCCGGAATTTGTAAATTTCACGGCATTTGATAAAAGATTTAAGAATACTTGTTTTAGCCTTTTTGGATTAGCCTTTATAACAACATGCTCTTTCGGCAATTTACTAATTAAAGCCACTTCGGCTTGATCGGCACGAGGCTTAACAAGTATCAGCGAAGAACTAATTAATTTATTTAAATCAAGATCTATACTATCTACTTTTAATTTATCGGCAGAAGCTTTAGAAAGATCTAAAATATCATTAATCATACTAAGTAAATGTTTACCGGCATCATTTATATCTTTAATATAATTCTTACTTTTTTCTGCGTCCCTTTCCGACATAAGAATTTCCGAAAAACCTATTATAGCATTAAGTGGTGTACGCAACTCATGACTAATATTAGCAAAAAACTTTGTATTTGAAGAGCTGGTTTTTTCTACCTTTACTATTTGAGCTTTTAAATTTCTATTTGTTTCAAGCTGCTCCTCAATAATTTGTCTAGCATAGTTAGTATTACTAATAATTATAGTGCAGAATATTATAAAAATAATAATAAAAGTTATAAAAACCTTTTGCTCAAGAGATGTTATATTTTGCCACTGGTTGGTAATATTATTATTAATCTCAAATACTGCAGCTACGGAAAAATCTAAATTATTATCTATAACAGGGATATAGCTAGTAACAAAAGAAGCTTCTTCCACTGTTAAGTCACTCTCATTTTCTATTACTACCCTTGGTAATAATATATGACTTGTAATACCTTCAAAAGCATCTCGAAGCGGAGCTTTTGAAGTAAAAGACTTTAAAAAAAATTTATCGATTTTTGTGGTGGCTATCTCAACCAAACTATTATCTTTATAGTTTTCAACACTATACATATGTAACATATTACTAGTGATGAATTTATTACCTTTAAGATCGTAGAGAGAAATATTAATATTAAGGTTGGTGAACCATTGAGCGGTAATCTTTGCAAAATCAATAAACTCTTGATCTTGTAATAATTTTAAATAACCGAATTTATGTAATTTACTGATTACGTTCTGATGAGTATTCCAAATATTATCAGTGTAAAGTTCCACAATTTTAGTATGTTCCAAAGCTACGTGTTTTACTATCATTTCTTTTATCATAAAATAACGGTAAAACATCATATTTATGACAATATTAAGGAACAATATAATGAATGATAATCTGACTATATACTTATTATGGTTCATTACGAGACCTAGTAGTTGTTTTTAGCTCAACCGATATCACCCTGTGGCTTACCCCCTCTATTGTACGAACGTTCAGGATGTCATTCCCGCGTAGGCGGGAATCCAGTAAAACCTATAAAAAACTTGTTTTTTAGGTTTATTTTGTTAATTAATATATAATTTTTGTACTAATATTAAGGTTATTTCCTAGATTCCCGCCTACGCGGGAATGACATAGGGATCCATGCAACAAAGCCGGAAATGACAGAGAATGACATTACTCTTTCTCCTTATCTTCTTGTTTAACATCGCTTGTTCCCAGCCTCTGATTAATAATCAATCCTGTAATTACATCATAAGCACGAGCAAACTGATAATCTTTTTTGTATAATTCCGATAATTCATTCTCTTCTTGCTTATTATTTTTGGCTTTTGTTGCTTTTTTACTATCTTTGTTTTTAGATGAATTATCTTTATTTTTTTCATTATCATTCTTTAAGTAATTTTTTAAAGAACTCTCTGAAAAACGCTTATCTATTTTTTTCATCTCAGGATATTCGACTTTTGCCAGCTCAATTATAATATCAGGCTCTATTCCTTCTGCTTGAATAGAACGACCACTTGGGGTGTAATATTTAGATATGGTGAGTTTTACGGCAGCCCTAGAATTGATTTGCGTTAAAGCCTGGACTGATCCTTTACCGAAAGACTTGGTGCCAAGTATTATTGCTCTTTTATGATCTTGCAAAGCTCCGGCAACTATTTCCGAGGCAGAGGCAGAATTACCGTTTATTAAAACTATCATAGGTACTTTGGGAGCTTTTAACGAAAACTCATTTGCTTTAGTTTCACTATTACTTGATGCAGTTCTACCTTTTGTTGTTACAATTACACCGGAATCAATAAAATAATCACTAACGGCAATAGCTTGATCGAGTATACCTCCGGCATTATTGCGTAAATCAAGAATAATACCTTTAAGATCATCTTTACTTTCAGTTTTTAACTTCTTTACTGCCGCCTTCAGCTCAGAAATTGTTGACTCATTAAAAGTAGTTATACGTACATACGCAATATTATTTTTTTCTAAATGTGCTTTTATCGGCTTGATTTTTACTATTTCGCGAGTAAGTTCTATTTCTTGCGGTTTTGCCTCTTCTTCCTTAATTATCAACAATTTAACCTTAGTACCGGGTGTACCACGCATTTCTTTTATAGCTTTATTAGGACCAAGCGTAGAGACTAACTCATCATTCACGCCTACTATATAATCCCCGCCTTTAAGCCCTGCTTTGAAAGCCGGTAAATCGTCAATAGGAGATATTATCTTAATTACTCCGCTATCATACATTATTTCAACACCAATTCCGCCGAATTCACCTTTTGTAAAAGTAAAAATATCTTCTAAATCCTCATCGGTATAATAGCTTGAATGAGGATCAAGCGAATTTAACATACCGTTAATTGCTTCATCTATCATTTTTTGCCTATCTGGTATCTGTACGTAATCCTTTTCTATACGTTCAAATATGTCTTGGAATTGCTTATAAGCTTCCTGATTCGATATTTTATTTTCAGGTTCTTTTTCTGCTTCTGCAAATGCACAAATAGAATTTATAATAAAAAATAGTGTTATAATTAAACGTAATAACATAATACTCCAAATATGTGTTTAATTTTGTGTTTTTAACGTCATTGTGAAAAGGCGTCACCAGTGTGAATCAATTTTCTCAATGTCATCCTCCTCCGCTACTTGATCGCGCGGGATCTTGTATCACAAACTGTGTCCTGAGACCCCGTGATCAAGCCACGGGGTGACATTTTTCTTCAAATATCCAAATCATTGATAATTTTGTCTATTTTAACTAAAGCTTGTTCATAAATAAATTGAAATCTTTTTTCCGGCTTTTTACCCATTAAATCATCTACTATTTTATCGACATTTTGGAAATCTTCTAAAGTCACCTTTAAAAGCGATCTTTTTTCAGGATGCATAGTAGTTTCTTTTAATTGAGCAGGCATCATTTCACCGAGACCTTTAAATCTACCTACTTCAATTTTAGATTTACTTGTTTTTGATAATTTATCTGTTAACCTAGCTTTTTCCTCTTCATCGGCTGCATAATAAGTTTTATTAGATTGCGTTAAACGATAAAGCGGGGGTTTCGCTAAATATAAATGCCCCTCTTCTACCAATTTCGGCATTCGTAAAAAAAAGAAAGTCATTAATAACGAAGCTATATGGGCTCCGTCTACATCTGCATCAGTCATAATAATTATTTTTTCATAACGCAAATTTTCTTCTTTATAATTTTTTAAACTACCGCAAGCAAGTGCTATTTCTAAATCCTGTATTGCTTGATTATTAACGATTTTCTCAAGCGTAGAACTCGCAACATTTAGCACCTTACCCCATAACGGTAACACCGCCTGTGTTTCCCTATTACGTGCTTGTTTTGCAGATCCTCCTGCCGAATCACCTTCCACGATAAATAATTCCGTTCCTTCGGGTGAGGTTCGTGTGCAATCGGCAAGTTTACCGGGTAAACGTAATTTTTGAGTAGCATTTTTACGAGAAATATTTTTTTCGTTTTTCTTACTTATTCTAAATTCGGCAATAGCAATTACATGTTCAAGAAGATTAGCAGCTAAAGCTTTGTCGCTACTAAGAAAGTGGTCAAAATGATCTTTTATTATATTCTCAACAGGTTTGCTTACACCATTTGATACTAATTTTTCCTTAGTTTGCCCTTGAAAAGACGGTTCGGATATAAAAATAGAAAGTACGACGCTTGCGGTTTCTAAAATATCCTCAATGGTCAGATTAGCAGCTTTTTTATTCCCTATCATTTCACCGTATGCTTTAAGCCCGCGTAAAATAGCCGACTTAAGCCCTTGCTCATGTGTTCCTCCTTGCGGAGTCGGAACGGTATTACAGTAAGATTGAATAAACGCCGAGTTATCGTTATTTTGCCAACAGATTGCCCATTCAAGTTTTACCCCGTCCGGCGTAGACTCTATATTGCCTGAAAAAATTTCCGGAGTAATTAAATTATCTAGAGTTATTTTTGAACTTAAATAATCTTTTAAACCGTTCGGAAAATTTATTAATGCCTTTTTAGGTATATCTGAGGGTACTTCTACTTCGCATTCCCATTCTATAGTAACACCGCGATATAAATAAGCTTTTGACCTTGCAAGCTCATAAATCTTTTTAGGATTAAAATGTAATTTTTCACCAAAAATTTCCGGATCGGGAGTGAAATTTATTGATGTACCTCTTAGCCTTTTAGGTGCTTCTTCACATATTAAATCAGTTAACTTTTCTCCTTTAGAGTAACTTTGGCTGTATAATTTACCTTGTTTATAAACCTTTATTTCTAAATGTTTAGATAAAGCATTAACTACCGATATTCCAACACCGTGTAAACCGCCTGCAGTATGATAAACATTATTTGAGAATTTACCGCCCGAATGAAGAGTAGTTAAAATTACCTCTAAAGCAGATTTATCAGGAAATTTAGGATGATTATCAATAGGGATACCGCGACCATTATCAAATATAGTAATACTATGATCCTGATGCATTTTTATCGTGATAATACTTGCAAAACCTGTAACTGCTTCATCCATAGCATTATCCAGCACCTCAGATACTAAATGATGCATAGCATTTGAATCGGTGCCGCCGATATACATCCCCGGTCTTTTACGAATAGGCTCAAGCCCCTCTAATACTTCAATATCTTTTGCACCATAGTTATTATCGACTAGCTTATTTTTTTTTTCTTTGTTAAAGCTGAATAAATCATTCATATATTAGGGGAGGCAATTAATTATTTTCTTTCCTAAATTAAACTATTTAATATAGAAAAGCAATTATGCTTTGCAAGAATTGTTTGAATTGTGATGTGGATAAGAAAGAATGTCCGATGTCATCCTGCGACTTGATCGCGGGATCCAGCTTAAAATACTAAAGTTATAAGTACTTTAAGTTTTTTTGGATCCCGTGATCAAGCCACGGGATGACAATTACGCAAACAATACCGTTAATTATAACCTTTAGCTTTGATTAACATGCACGCTATGTTAGCGTTTCCTTGAGCTAAGGCAATATCTAATGGATATTGGCATTCATCATTTAGAGTAGAAATTTTAATACCGCGTATGACCAAAAATTTTGCTAAATAGTAATTATCGTTATAAGTAGCAGCAGTTAGTAATGTTTCACCTAGTCTGCTCTTTTCTTGCAATATCGGATAAACATCAAGTAACGCACGCAGCCCAAAAAGATTGCTACTATCAACTGCTCTAAAAGCATTATCTACTGCACTACAATAAGATAGGTTGGCATAAATATCTTTCTGTTTATTTATATCATTATCATATTTAATAAAACTCTCTACAACTTTTCTTCTTTCGGCATTTACTATCCATTCTTCTTTCTTTTGGAATAGCCCTATATATGCATACATATCCATCTGCTCTAAAGTCGCTTGCTCCGTTAGTTTACCAAGAACTATATCATCATCAGGTAAAAGTAACATTTGCGTCTCATCTTTAACAAATTTTGTTGCCGATTCCGATGTTTCATTATTTAGGTTATTATCTTGTTCTTGAATCATAACATTTGGAGAGCTTATCAGCGGTGATTTCTCTTGATTATTTGTAGTTTGACTATTCTTAACTTGCTTTTCTAAAGGCTTACTTTGATTGGGCTTCACTACAACAACAGGTATGAGTGGAGTATTCCAATCTTGTTTTTTCGGTATATTTGAGCTAGCCGTTAATGTCTCTTTCGAGTTATTTATCTCTGCCGAAGAATTAGTTGCAGGGACTACTTTAGGCGGAGTGCTAATAGGTGTATTTGGACTACTCGGCATTATAGGTCGTGTAGACGGTTGATCTGTAGGCATTACCGGCGGTGCAGGTACATTACTAGGTACTACCGGGGTTTCTGCAGGAGGTACTGTTGCCGGCATGGTACTTGGAGTAGTATCTTGGGTTACCGGTGTACTAACCGCAGGCAGAGAAACAGTAGGCATATTAGGTATAGACGGTGTTGCCGGCAGTGCTATCGGTGTTACGCTTTCTTCCTCTTTATTAGCATCAGGAGGTGGATTAAGCGGAATAGGCTTATGCACGGGCGGCAAATTGGTCGGTTTATATATTTGCACAGGCGGTGACGGAGGTACTACATAGCTTCCGGGACGAGCCGGAGGCATAGATACTATCGGTCTTGGTACGTTAGGAGTTATAATATTGGAAGCTAGATTTGTATCATCATGTGCATTAGAAGCAATGTCATCATCACGCATTTCATTACTTGTGGCACTAGGTAACTTTGCACTACCAATATCTATAAAAGACTCAGATGTTTCTGATTCATTAGGTTCTTGTTGCGTAACTTGTATATCCGGCGTGTTATTATAAGAAGCTGTACTATTTTCATGCCTAGTATTTGTATGAACATCATTACTTGCAGCACTAGGCAATGCTGCATTACCGACATCCATAAACGGCTCAGCATGTTCATTTTCATTAGGCTTATGTGAAACTAGCTTTGGTTCTTCTTGATCAGCTGCTTTAGTTTGTTCATTTGTTGATTTAGGAGGTATATCTTTCTTTTTTGGTTTAATAAAAAATTGCTTAAATTTATCAAAAATAGAAGTATCTGAATTAGAGCTAACCTCCTTGTCTTCGGTAGCTACTTCGGCAGCAGGTAATGAGGGTGGTAATGGAGGAGGCACAGCATAACTTTGTCCTGTCACCAATAACAGCTTGATAAAAAATAATATCTTACATAATTTATTTAACATATAATTCCTTATTAAATAATTTAGTTGATAGTAGGATGTTGTTCGATGTCATTCCCGCCTACGCGGGAATGACATAAGTACCCTACCTCTTACTATTTTGTGCCAATTTCTTTATTTCAATCTCTACTAACTCTTTAACAAGTAAAGGTAGATTTTTATCGAGCCACAGCTTAAGTTCCGGTTTTAACATCTCAACAACTAATTCTTCAAGTGCATTTTTAGATGGAATATTGTTATCCCGCTTTTTATCTTTAATAGTATCGGTAAAATTTTTAAAAATATTACCTATTGCCTCAGCAGATTTAGTTGATATTAACTTTTCCTCTTCATCTTGATTTACTATCTCTGTTAGCTCTAATATATCTTCATCTTCACTATCATTTTCGTGAATAGGATTTTTACGTTCGTTAATTACTCCTTTGATCGATTTTAATATGTCTTCTATAGACATATCTTGGTTCTTCTTACTTTCTGTACTCACGTTAGAAACCTATAAACATTTTCTTTTTAATAGTCTTAAACTCTTCTTCAGGACTAAAATATTTTACTTTAAGTTTTAAACTTTGAGCCGTTAGCTCGCCGGTTAACAATTTCATTTGATATGCCGCAAGTACTGAAGATTTATACGCATCCACACGAGTTATTTTCGCTTCATATAATTTTTCTTCGGCAGTTAAAACATCTAATATTGTTTTAGACCCGACGATTTCCTCTTGCACAGTACCGTCATATGATATTTGAGCAGCGTCTACGCCTTGATTAGCTGCAACAATACGTGATTTTGCTGCTTCAAATCCCTCCCACACACTTACAACCCCTGCTTGGGTCTGCTTTACCGCACTATCAAGCTGAACTGCACTACTTCTTGTTTGGTTCTTAGCCAATCTAATTCTCGAATATTGAGCTCCTCCTTCAGGATAAATAGGTATATTTACCGAAAGAGTAGTAGTAACACTTTTAGTGTTTATATTTTGAACAACTGGGTCTTGCGGATTATAGTGAGTTCTACCCGATTGCAACTTTACACTTACTTGCGGCAATAATTTTCCTTTTTCTGCCATTTCTAAGGCTTTAGCCGAAGTCACATTATGCCTTGCCGAATCAATATCAGGATTTAACTTAGCAGCTTTTTTTGTTAACTCATCTAATGAAGCAGGTAACATTTTAGGTAAATCAGGCATAGTTATATTAGTCGGTTCTATTCCGAATACTCTAATAAAATTTGCTTTTTTTCCTTGAAAATCGGCATAAGCAGCTAGTTTATTCGTTTCTGCCGCTGCAAGCCCTGCTCTTGCAGTTGCTATATCTATTTCCGTTGCTTCTCCAAGCCTTAATTTTTCTTCAACGGTATTAACTTGTTGTATGTTAGTGCGGACCCTACTTTCGGAAATATCATATTTCTCTTTGCTCTCAAAACAATCAAGATAAGCAGTTATTAAATTTAATAATACTTTTTGTTCGCCAGCATAATATTCGCCTCGTGACGCTCTAAATCCTGCTTGAGCAGCTTTAAGAGCTGCAACACTAGAGCCCCCATTAAATAATGATTGCTCAATTGTTAATGCACCTTGATCGCTATCTGTTTCCCTTGGGGGAAGACTAAGTCTATCTGCATATTTTTTATTATATTTATATTTATTTTTAGTCTTATTTCTATTAATCTGCAATCCGGCACTAGGCATAAACCCTGAAAAGGCTCGTGGAAAACTCTCAATTGAGTTCAGAAATTTAATTCTCGCAGCTTTCAGCTCCTCATTATTCTTATACCCTTCAGTTAAAGCTTCCTGCAAATCAACAGAGGCAGCCGAACTAGTTAGTAATAATGTAACAATAAATGTAGTTAATTTACGCATAAATTTTTTGAATAATTGATAATATGTTAGTTAGATTAGTTTAATCTTTCCAGAATATAGCTATACCCCAATAAAACAATATAAATCTATTGTAGCAATGTTAGCACGTAATATAACAAAAATTAATCTTAAGGGCAATGATAACTATTTTACATTTTATTTTATGGTTATAAAGCTTTAAGATTAATTAACATTTGGTAATAAACTAGTAAATTTTATGTCTATAATTGATTTTCTCGCTTCAGTGGATTAAATAAAGAACAACAAGAAGAACTACAAAGACGTTTAATGATACTCCTCGCAGCAGAGCTGCGAGGTATCTAAAAAAGTTTTAGTTGCTCCTGATGAAAAGCTTTATATGATGGTCGATCCGCACCTTGATTCTTTACATAGTTGCGTAATTTTTTCTCATCTCTATGTTTTCCAACCATACTCATAAAATATCCATTAGTCCAAAATTCGGTACCCCATAATTTATTTT
>JAPYLE010000174.1 GCA_027293795.1 Rickettsia endosymbiont of Ixodes persulcatus | reverse complement strand
TAGAGACTTAATTGTTCCGGATCAAAGAATATCTATTAAAGACGGTGCAATAGTGCCTTGGGGTAGCACATCCTCTAAATTTATCCTAGATACATTAAAGGCTCTTGCCGATCATTATAAATTTTCTATTGAAGTACCTTTTGTAAGTTTATCACAAAATGTTAAGGACATTTTATTTGAAGGTTCAGGAGAAGAAGCAATAAATAATTGCTTTTTACTTAATTTTTCTTCTAAGTGACTAAACCATTTTTGCAAGGCTGCAATACTCATACCTGCTACTTCACCTATATGAAGATTTGCTATTTTAACGCATAATGCTTCGTCTTTTAATCTATATCCGTTACAAGCAGTACATTTATGTTCTGACTTAAATTTAACAAGTTCTTCTTTAATTACCTAAAGGTACGAAAATATATTTACTCGCTCCTATTGTTAGAGGACATAAGGGTGAGTTCAAGCGTGAAATTATGAATCTGAAAAAGCAAGGCTTTCAGAAATTAATAGTTAACGGGGAAGTTTGCGAAATTGATGATTTACCGAAACTTGATAAAAATAAGAAGCATAATATAGAAGTAATCGTTGATAGAATAGTTCTAGACGAAAATTTAGGTAATAGGCTTGCAGATAGCTTAGAGAGTTCGTTAAACCTTGCCGAGGGTATTACTTATTTAGAAATTGTAGAATTGCCGCAGGCAGTTAAGACCGAGTTTGAAAAAAATCAGCGTATTACTTTTTCCGAGAAATATTCTTGTCCGGTATCTGGTTTTCAGCTTACTGAAATAGAACCTCGAATCTTTTCTTTTAATAGCCCGTTTGGAGCATGCCCTAAATGTGAAGGAATAGGTAAGGAGCTTTGCTTTGATAGAGACTTAATTGTTCCGGATCAAAGAATATCTATTAAAGACGGTGCAATAGTGCCTTGGGGTAGCACATCCTCTAAATTTATCCTAGATACATTAAAGGCTCTTGCCGATCATTATAAATTTTCTATTGAAGTACCTTT
>JAPYLE010000173.1 GCA_027293795.1 Rickettsia endosymbiont of Ixodes persulcatus | reverse complement strand
TAAATAATTCACTCGCACGTAAATTTGGGGCATTATTATTTGTTTTAGCTAGTATTACGGATTTTTTTGACGGTTATATTGCAAGGAAATATAATTTAGTTACAAGTTTTGGCAAGATGTTTGACCCTATAGCAGATAAGTCTTTAATCCAACAGTAAAACGGTGCTTGCCGCATTTCAATAGTTACGTACAATACTTTATATATAGAGAAAAATACGGGTATTTGAACAAGTATGGGCAAACAACCTGCTACCGGATTTACTTTTTCTTTTTTATATAAAGCCATAATTTCTTGATTTAAACGTACTTTATCATTACCGTATAAATTTTTTATCCTATCTATTTCTGGCTGTAAATTTTTCATTTTTTTCATCGAACGATAAGATTTATTCGCTAAAGTAAACATTAGCATCTTAATTATAACCGTAACGATTAATATACTAATCCCGAAATTACCGACATAACTATAGAAAAAATTCATGGCGTAGAAGACCGGTTTAGTAATTACATAAAACCAACCGAAATCAATAGCTCTATCGAATAACTTAATATCATATTGTTTTTCATATTTATCCAGTAAGTCTACTTTTTTTGCTCCGGCAAAAATTCTGCTTTTAATGGAAAAATTTTCGCCAGGCTTTATTATTTGTACCGGTGAAATAAAATCTACCTGATATCTTTCAGCACCTTGCTTAAGAGCATAATTAAAATTTGAGCTGTAATTACTTGATTTATCTGGAATTAAGGAAGATAACCAATATTTATCGGTAATTCCTATCCAATCAACTTTACTTGCTGCAAATTTTTCACTTTTCTTATCTTTAATATCATCATACGAATATTCTTTAAGATTTTCGTTTATACAACCTATAGGTCCTTGATGTAATATATTCACCGCTTTCTCTACGGCAATATATTTACGGTTTATTAAACCGTAAGATTGCACGGGAAGTTCTTTATCACTATTATTAATGATGGTTTGCTCTATAGTAAATAAATAGTTTTCATCGATAGTAATAGTAACTAAAAATGTAACTCCGTCTTCATTAACCCAA
>JAPYLE010000172.1 GCA_027293795.1 Rickettsia endosymbiont of Ixodes persulcatus | reverse complement strand
TATTTGGGAATTAACATATAAATTAATCAAGTTAGAAATTAAATTTTCTCCTTCATACTCATAATGATCATTTTTTACTGTAGAATCATCCTGATATTTTTCTACCGGTAAAATCTGTTGTCTAGTCATAATTTGAGTCATTGCGTTTTTAAATTTGTTAAAATATATAACACAATTACTAACTTCCAAATTGTAGGCTGCCGACATAATTTTTTGTTTTACTTGTAGCATCAGATTTTCATCATGAATTTTGGGTAACTCAAAATAACTATCAATATAATTTGCATACTGCTTTTTTAGTGCTTCGTAACCTTTTTTTCCAATAATGATAAGTTTTATTTGTTCACCTTTATTTTCTAACTCTTTAATATCATTCTTAACTTGCTTAATTATGCTGTAATTAAACGTTCCGCATAAACCACGCTGTGATGTAATAACTATCAATAAATTTGCTTTATTCGGTACGGTATTAAAAAATTTTTGTTCTTCTATAGATAGCTCATACATATCAATTGATAATATAGCAGACATCATTTTACTAATAGCCTCAATATAAAAATTTGAATTGGCTATTTGACTCTTTATTTTTTTCATCTTAGAAGCTGATACTAGTTGCATTGCTTTAGTAATCTTTTGTGTAGATTTAACGCTTTTAATTCTAGTTCTTAACTGCTTTAAATTTGACATAAACTTTAGTTCTTTTAAATTCTATGTCATTCCTAGCCAAAAGCTAGACTGCTGATGTCATTCCCACGAAAACGGGAATCCATTAATTAAGAAGTATAAACATACTAAGTTTTTAAAATTAAAAGCTCAAATAATTGAGCTTTTTTCTAGATTCCCGCTTTCGCGGGAATGACATAGAGTGCGAGAATAACATTATGCTAATTAACCGGCTTTAACAAAATCCTTAACAAAATTTTCTAAAAATGCTTTTAGTTTCTGCTCAGTTTCTTCAGTTATACGTTGCTCGTTTTTTATTGATTCCAAAATATCTTTTTTATTTAACCTTATT
>JAPYLE010000171.1 GCA_027293795.1 Rickettsia endosymbiont of Ixodes persulcatus | reverse complement strand
TTGAGAGCACATCATCTAGAGCTTTGAATAGTTTCATTCTTAAATCGTAACTGTAACTGCTTGCCATAACTTATTTATTATTATTTATAACATATATATTAGCATAGTATGTACCTATTTACTATGGTCTAGCTATACCTGGATATTATCACAATAAGTTATATGGGAGTTTAAGTTATTAGCATAAGCTCCGAGACTATAATAGTAAATAATATAATAAAAAATTTCATATGATACCTTATTTATAAAATTCAAATTGATATATTTTAAGATACTTAATAAGAAATAAATAATCAAATATTATTTATAAGATTTGTTTCGGACCTTTGATCTGCTATATTTATTGCAAAAAACATTATTTATGGCTGCTGATTATTCTTTTTTGGAAAGTTTTGCTGAATATATCATTGATAAATTATATAAAGGTGAGGAGGTTCAAATAATATTACCTAATAATTTTTCATGTTTAGAATTAAAGAAGATTTTAACCGATAAATATAAAATCAAATTACCTGTCATTATTCCTTTTACTTCTATTATTTCAAAAAAAAATCTCGATTCGGATTATGTATCTAAAATAGAAGAATTATTTATTTTATCGGAAATCATCACCGAATATAAAGAATTACCTTTTAATATTGAAGAATCACTAAAAGCCGCAGAAATTCTAAGAAAATTGTTTAATGATCTTATACTCAATAATATCGATATAAAATTAATTGAGGTCTATAACAATTCTAACTATTGGCAAAAGATTTATAAATTTCTAGAATATTGCTTTTTGAGATGGCAAGAAGAAATATCGCTTATAGTGAATTCAGCCTCATTTGGTGACAGGCGTGAGGAGCGAAGCCTATATACTAATAGGCGAGACGACGAGCAACGAAGCACCAAGTGGGGATCAATTCACTATACTCAAAAACAAACTAAAGCAGTTCATAAATTAAAGCTATTACAAGAAGAAATAATAAAGATAAAAAATGGTAATAAGCAGATAATACTCGCTGGAATATTTAAACCTGATCCTTTCCTAAAAAAATTTGAGCAAGAATTAAAAGATTATATAATTCATTATAATCCAAGCTTAAGTGCAATAGACTTCTTGCATAACTTGGCTAATAAGGAGGAATTTGTAGGAGACACAGAACGCAGAACCGCAGCGTACACAAACGTACGTGAGGATTCGAGTACCGGATCGACGCACAAATTACCCTTAGAAGCAAGTTATGCAAGAAGTCTAAATAATATATATTATTTAGAACCTAATGATATCTATGAAGAAGCTAAACAAATAGCTTATATATGTAGCCGTAATAAAGATAAACGGATTGCAATCGTTACAGATAATAATAAGCTTAAAAGAGTATATTGTAATTTTTTAGATAAATATGAAGATCTACTAGGTAATGATTTAAGGCTTACTAATATCGGTGAATTACTAACTTCCATTATTAAAATATTATGTAATAATTTTGATCTAAAAACCTTATTTTTATTACTTAAAAATCCTTTAATTAATTGTCCTATGGTACAAAAATTAGAGTTAATGCTATCTAATAAAAACCGTTTTATATCTTCACCGAAATATTTATTGCAATTACAATTTGATAATGAGGATATAAGGGAATATTGCCGTAACTTAATAGATATTTTATTTACCGATACTCCACATAATATACAAGATATTTTAGTAGCTGCTAAAAAAATAGCTGAAAAACTTTTGCCTACTATTTGGGAAAAAGAAGGAGGAGCAGAATTACTTGAATTTTTAACAAATTTAACTACATATAGTAAATATATAAATCTAACGGATAAAAAAGATTTTCCTAAAATTTTCTCTTTTTTACTTTCTAATATCAAATATTACAAAAATACTGAATCTGCTAATATAATTATCGGCTCGCCTGCAGATTTAGTATTATGTGAATTCGACTTAATTATATTACCGCATTTTAATAATGAAAACTGGTCTCCTAATAAAAAAGCTCACCCATTGCTTAGCAAGAAAGCTTTGCAGATACTAAATATAGATTACGATGAAATTGGTTCTACTCTATATTCAGATTACTTCAATTTATTTCTACAAAATAAACAAGTAATTATACTAAACGCTAAAAAATATGATGGAAAATTAACAACCACTTCTAATTTATTTTTGAAGCTGCAGAAGGACTATGTGTCATCCCGCGATCGAGTCGCGGGATCCAGTAATTATATGGATACCGTGGTCAAGCTACGGTATGACAATGAGTTTACAGCCCCCAACACCTTTTTCCCAACCACCTTATCAGTAACCGATATAGAAACATTAATAAGAAACCCATACGGTTTTTATGCTAAGAAAATTCTTGGATTACGTAAAAAAGATAATATATGGGAAGAGCCTAAAATATCAGATTTCGGTAATTTTATTCATAAAGTTTTGGAGGAATATTCTAAAAATTATGACACGCAATATATTAATTTAAATTTGCTTGATAAACAAAATGCTTTAATAAATATCGGTGATCATATTTTATATAGTACTATTTTACCGGTATATACAAAAAAAGCTTGGCAAATAAAACTTGTAGCTTTCAGTAAAGCCTTCATTTTATTTGATATAGAACGCCGGAAAAATTGCAAAAAAATCTATTTTGAGATTAAAGGGGAATTACGACTAAATATTGCAGGTCAAGATATAAAAATAATCGGTATAGCTGACCGAATTGAAATAAGTAAATCAAACAATATAACTATACTTGATTATAAAACCGGCACTATTCCAACTAAAAAAGAAATAAAGCTTGGACTCTCACCTCAACTTATTATAGAAAGCTTAATGTTACTTGAAAATGGATTTACAGAATGTCATTCCCGCACCCTATGTCATTCCCGCGAAAGCGGGAATCCAGTCATAAATAAAGAAATCACTATTGCTTACGTAGAAATAACTAGTACCGATCCTTACATACAAACAACGGAAATAGCTTTAAACATCGAAACTTTAAATAGACATAAAGCAGGATTAGTAAAATTACTTGAACATTATATTACAAATAAATTCTTTTCTTATGATTTGAATTTATCAAAGTATAATGATTATTTGCATTTGAGTCGATGTCATACCGCGACTTGATGTGGCTATAGTATTCCGGACAGTTAATAATAAACGATATTAATAGGAAGGATAAAAATGACAGATATAAAGCCAAGGATATATCCAGCTGAATTTAAGGAATCGGCGGTTAAATTAGCTATTGAGTCTAAGCAACCTTTTACTCAAACAGCTAGGGAGCTAGGAATTACAAAATCTAGTCTAT
>JAPYLE010000170.1 GCA_027293795.1 Rickettsia endosymbiont of Ixodes persulcatus | reverse complement strand
AATTGAGAGCACATCATCTAGAGCTTTGAATAGTTTCATTCTTAAATCGTAACTGTAACTGCTTGCCATAACTTATTTATTATTATTTATAACATATATATTAGCATAGTATGTACCTATTTACTATGGTCTAGCTATATTTCTATGATGATTACGGTAATAAGTAATTTCATAAGTAATATTTTTTTGTTATAGCTTTTATGTCATTCCTACGAAAGCAGGAATCCAGTTCTTTCATTGTCATACCGTGGCTTGACCACGGTATCCAGAAAAAAATTAAAAAAGACTGGATCCCGCTACAAGCTCGCTGGATGACATTGGTGGATTAGCTTCTATATTCTTATAGTTTATTGTTTTACTAAAGGATAAATGAACACTTATACATGGCACGATAACCGGAGGACTGAAAGGAGAGCGGAAGCAAAAACTTTTAGTGATATATACTTTTCTTATTTCGACTACTTTTCATTTATTAGGAGTATATGTTAAGAATAATTGATTCCTAACATATATTGATTTTAAAAATTAATTAAAATATTACTGATTAATTCCTAAAGCTTGTTTTTGAGCATCGGTAGTATTCTCCATTACCCACTTTTGAACATCAGGACTTAACATATTATACTGATCTGCTGTTAAGCTAGCAACCCAAGCTTGTTGATCGTCAGTACTCATAGCTTGTATTTGGGTTGTTGTAACTGAAGTAGGATCGGACGGCATATTAGCAAATACTGGTGCCGAGAAAGCTAGAATTAATAAAATCTTTAATAAATTTTTCATTTTGTAAACCTTTTTTGCTTTGTAATTATAATTATAACAAAGCCACGGTAGCTTTCAAGCTAAATTATATTAAACATTTAAATTTTTTTATACTAAGGAACTTTTATTGTAACAAATATATCATTAGACTCCTTACATAACTTGCTTCTAAGGGTAATTTATCCGGTATCTCGCAATCCTCACGTATTTTTTTGTACGCTGCGGTGCTGCGTTCCGTGTTTCCGGAGGGATTCCTCCTTATTAGCTACGTTATGTTAAGAAATCTATTTAAGCTAGCTGTTCTCTACAAATATTCCGATAAATTTCTGAATTTTGCAACAAATTATCATGGGTTCCGCTAGCTGCTACTCCGCCTTTATCTATTACTAAAATACGATCAGCTGATTCTATACTACTAATTCGATGGGCAATTGATATAATAATTTTCCCTTTCATTATTTTTTTTATAGCATTTAATAATTTCTGTTCGCTTATTGTATCTAAAGCACTCATTGCTTCATCAAGAAGTAAAATTTGCGGCATGCGTAGTAATGCTCTAGCAATAGCTATTCTTTGTTTCTGCCCTCCTGATAATCTAACCCCTTTCTCACCGATTTTAGCATTTATACTGTCATGAAGTTTAGTAGCAAAATCTTCTATTCCCGTAATTTTTATTACCTTGTTTATTTCATCGTCGCTTGCTTCCGTATTACCGAATATAATATTTGATTTTATAGTGCCGGAAAAAATACTGGCTTCCTGAGGAACATAAGCAATTAATTTACGGATTTCGACAGGGTCTAAATAAGATATATCTTGATTGTTAATAAGGATGGTGCCGCTTTCTTGCCGGTAAAAATGTAGTAATAGCTGAATTATAGTACTTTTCCCCGCTCCTGATCTACCTACAATACCAACAAATTTATTGGCAATAAATTTATCGGTATTTATCTTGAAAGACATGTTATTGATAATTCTTAAATTAGGTCTTGAATGATAGGTAAAATTTACATTTTTAAATTCTATTGATATGGAGTCGGAATTATTTAATTCTAAATAATGTTTATGTGTTGTAGGCGTCTCATCTATAATTGTAATTATTCTCTCCAGTGCGGTAACAGGTAAATGCATTTCGCTTAGTAGCTCAAAAATACCGCCACAACTAACTCCGGCAATAATTGCATAATAAATAAACGATATAATTTGTCCTGCTGATAAATGACCTTTAACTATATCCGAAGCTCCGATCCAAACGATTAAAGTAATTGCAAGAAATATAACGGCTATTGAAATCGCAAAGAATAAAGCACGAATTTTTAAACGGGTTTTACAGTATGCTAAATAGTTTTGTAGTTTAGTATCAAAATCAGCAATTTTATTTGTTTGATTGTTAAAAGTATAAATAGCTCTAATATTATTAAAAGTTTCATCAATATCTGAGGCTAAAAGTGATTTAGATTCTAGAGCTTTTTTAGATAAAGCCTTAACATGCTTGCCGAATTTAATTAAAGGAATTAATAAGATAGGAATGGTAATAATTACTATAGAAGCGAGTTTAAAGCTTTCAAAAAACATTAATGTAATGCCGCCGATTAGCATTACTGAATTGCGAATAAAAAAAGATAAGAAATTAACGATAAGCGTAGATATTTGATCTATATCATTTGTAAGGCGTGAAATTATATCGCCGATTTTTAATTCTTCAAACTCTTCAATTTCATAATTAATTAAATTACTATAAGCTTCTTTTCTTATTTGATTAACTGTCTTTTCGGCAACATTATTGATAAAATATGAACGGAAAAAACTGGCAATACTTAAGATGATAATTAATAAACAAATATATAATATAGATTTATCAACCGATAAAATATGGTCTTTGCTCAAGCCCTCATCAACTAAATTTCTAAAAACATTACCGATTAGTAATAATGAAGCTGATACGCTAAGTAAAGAGATCATAACGATGATCAAGTCTTTTTTATAGAACCTTAGATATTTAGCCAGTCTATATAAAAGTTTGATATCCATGAATTACTTTACATGAAGAAAAAAATGGGGCGAGTGACGGGATTCGAACCCGCGGCCCTCAGAACCACAACCTGATGCTCTAACCAACTGAGCTACACCCGCCATACTAGTAACTTAACAGCGTAACCTTAGATTATTATAAGAATTTAGTCAAGAATATTTATGTTTCATTTCTTTAGAAAGGTGTGTTATACCCCTTTCTAAAGAAAATTAGAAAATAATGAATAACAAAGGCGGAAGCCGCTTTTGTTATGAATTTAATCTTTTTATATTTTATGGTAAATCTCGTGTTAATTTCATTATTTCAGCGGTAGATATATTTGATGTACTCTTACCTGATAATTGTTGTATTAATTTTATAACTCTTTGATTGGAATTTTTTTCTTTTTTAATTAAGACACTATACTTTAGTACTAGCTACTTGTTTTGGGATAGATATTTTGCTAGTCATAAAGATTTTTTTATATATATATATTTCATTTAATTATACACTAATCACTTTTACAAGTAATTAGTGTATGTAAATGAAAAAATCAGTTAATGTGGTTAGTGGCGGGGCGGATTCTGCTACGGTTCTTGCAATAGCACAAAAAATGGGTTATGAAATCTATGCTATGAGTTTTAACTACGGACAGCGTAACAATGCAGAACTACGAAAAGTTAGAGAGTTAGTAAAAGAATATAACGTCAAGCAGCATAAGATTGTGGATATAGATTTACGAGCTTTTGGCAGCTCTGCTCTCACCGACAATAATATAAGGGTCCCTCATTATCACGGCGTAAACGAACTACCTGAAGATGTGCCGGTTACTTACGTGCCTGCTCGTAATACTATATTTTTAAGCTATGCACTCGGTTTTGCAGAAGTAATAGGAGCAAAAGACATTTTTATAGGTGTGCATACAAGCGATTCAGCAAATTATCCTGATTGTTGTCCTGAATATATTAAATCTTTTGAAGAAATGGCGAATTTAGCAACCAATATGGGAGTACAAGGTAAAAAAATTACTATTCATACGCCTTTAATTGATATGACTAAAGAGCAAATAGTTAGAACCGGTCTTGAACTTGGTGTAGATTACAAAAATACTATATCATGTTATGAACCTACCGGAGATGATTTATCTTGTGGTACATGTCTTGCCTGCATGATAAGGCGTGATGCTTTTAAAAAGAATGATATACAAGACCCTATTAAATATGTATGATAAATAGAGAATATTTATATGCTCCCTTTCCCGCACTTGATTTAAACGATATAGTTTTACGCGAGTTAGTCGAAAATGATGCACAAGATTATTTTAATTATATGAGTAAGTCAGAAATGGCTATTTATATGACTGATAGTAATAGACCTAAAGACTTAGAAGAAGCTGGAGAAGAAATACGTTATTGGTCTAGTTTATATAAAAATCATAGAAGCTTTTATTGGGGAATTGCCCTTAAAGACGATAATAAATTAATAGGTACTGCGGGTTTTAATATAATAAATCTAGAACATCATAGAGCAGAGATAAGCTACGATTTGGATTGTAGCTTTTGGGGTCAAGGTATAATGTTAAAATCTATAAAGAATATTTTAAAGTTTGCTGATTATATAGGCATTGTAAGAGTCCAAGCAACAGTCATTACAGATAATTTTCGTTCAATCAATCTGCTTGAGAGATGCGGTTTTGCTAAGGAAGGAATCCTTAAAAAATACGAAATAGTTGCAAATGAGCATAAAGATTATTATATGTATGCAAGAGTAGCCTAAAATGTTATTATATGGTTCGTTTTATGTCATTACCCGCGTAGGCGGGAATGACTTCGAGTAGGCCTTCCGATCCGTACAACAATGCTGTAATATAGGAAGAATTGTTAAATTAAATACAAAAAAAGAAAGTTAATGGTAGTAGAAGCTGATAAAAAAGAATTGATTTGTTCGTTTTGTAGTAAAAAACAGCATGAAGTAAAAAAACTGGTAGCAGGTCCTGCAGTATTTATTTGTGATGAATGTATAGATTTATGCATGGATATTATGAAAGAAGAAAGTAAAGTTGCGTTAAAGCAGATTACTTCTTCAATTCCAACGCCGCAAAAAATATGTACAATTCTAAACGATTACGTAGTTGGGCAGGATCAAGCTAAAAAGATTTTAGCAGTAGCGGTATATAATCATTATAAAAGACTTGAGTATGTACAATCCGGCAATAATGAAGTTGAGCTTAATAAGTCGAATATCTTACTGATCGGTCCTACCGGTTCAGGAAAAACTTTACTTGCTCAAACGCTTGCTAAAATTTTAGACGTGCCTTTTACTATGGCGGATGCTACTTCTTTAACAGAAGCCGGTTATGTCGGTGAAGATGTTGAGAATATTTTGCTACGCTTATTGATAGCAGCCGAGTTTAATATAGCAAAAGCACAAAAAGGTATAATTTATATTGACGAGGTTGATAAAATTGCCCGTAAATCGGAGAATCCTTCTATTACACGGGATGTATCGGGTGAAGGAGTACAGCAGGCATTACTTAAAATTATGGAAGGAACAGTTGCTTCCGTGCCTCCTCAAGGCGGTAGGAAACACCCACAACAAGATTTTATACAGTTAGATACTTCAAATATCTTATTTATTTGCGGCGGTGCTTTTATGGGGGTTGATAGCATTATAACCGCAAGAACTAATCATAGTTCTATAGGTTTTGCAGCTAACGTAAATATAGATAAAGAGAAAAATAATAGTGAGGTTCTTAAATCCTTAGAGATTGAAGATTTAACTAAATTTGGTTTAATTCCTGAATTTATCGGTAGGTTACCTATCGTTACTACTTTAGATGAGTTAGACAAAGAAGCTTTAATTACGATTCTAACTAAGCCTAAGAACGCCATAGTAAAGCAATATCAGAAACAATTTGAGCTTGATGATGCTGAGCTTATAATTGAGAATTCCGCTCTAGAAGCTATTGCCGAAAAAGCTTTAGCTAAAAAGACAGGAGCAAGAGGGCTTCGTTCAATACTTGAGCATCTTTTGCTTGATAGTATGTATAAAGTCGCTGAGTTAAAAAAACATCGTGTTACCATTACAAAAGAGGTAGTTAACGGATTGGTAGAACCGATAATGACCTCTCTCATTTCTACAAAATCAAATAAAAAACAACCGGTTATTGAAGATATACCAGCGTAAATGTTATTTCTTCTCTATGTTATTCCTGCTTTCGCAGGAATAACATAATGGAACCCATTAACCTAATTTGTGGTTTTAATGTTATCTCATAATAAAATAATTAAAAATTATAAATAATTACATTAAAAGATTTTAATAAATATTAAGGGGTTTTTATATTTTTTATTTTAACTTTAATATTTTCAGGAGTTTTGCACTTAGCAAAATTGCGTATCAGCTAGAAGCCATCTAATGTTGTTCTGAATTGATGTTTTTATAACTTCCCAATTTTGTTGATATAAAGTAATTTTTTTATTTATC
>JAPYLE010000169.1 GCA_027293795.1 Rickettsia endosymbiont of Ixodes persulcatus | reverse complement strand
TAACATTATGCTAATTAACCGGCTTTAACAAAATCCTTAACAAAATTTTCTAAAAATGCTTTTAGTTTCTGCTCAGTTTCTTCAGTTATACGTTGCTCGTTTTTTATTGATTCCAAAATATCTTTTTTATTTAACCTTATTAAAACAATCACAATATCATCCTTTTCCGGTAGAAGAGCAAATAGTAAGTATTTATGTCGGAACTAAGCAATATTTAAATGATGTACCGCTTCAGAAAGTAAAAGAATTTGAAGATAAAATGCTTACGGAAATAAGGTTAAATAAAAAAGACCCTTAACACCGGATTTAAATTCTACTACTTCACCGGATTTTACATTAGCAAGACCGTAAATTTTAGCTATACCGTCGGCGACGGTTATTACCTGCCCTACTTCCTCAAGTTCACTTAAGCAATTAATATTAGCTATTTCCTTTTGTAATATTTCAGCTACTTCAATAGGCTTTAGTTTCATGTGGTTTACGTCTCCCTAATATGCACATTGTCATCCCAACGACTTGATCGCGGGATCTAGTAAAATTTGACTACTACAAGCTGTTTTCTGGATACCGTGGCCAAGCCACGGTACGACAACAATATTCAAGCAGCAATATTCACTTTCTTTAAAGCTTTTGTTATTTTATCTAAACTACCTTTTATTGAGTAATCTTGCAACATACTATCATATTTAATTACAATACCACCAATAATAGTGCTATCTATATCAAATAATATTTCTGTTTTTTGATTTAATTCTTTTTCTATATGAGACTTAATCCACTCTTGCTCTTTAGGTTGTAACTTATTTGCAGAAATAACCTGAACTATCTTTATATTTTTACTTTCATATAGTAACTTATTAAATACACCTACTATATCTGATAAGATAGTCATGCGGGAATTTTTTATCAATAATAATAAAAAATTATGTACTATTGTGTTAATGTTGGTATTTTTTGCTAACGAATTGACTGCATTAATTTTATCATTCTTATTTACTATAGGAGAAAATAAGAACTCTCTAATATCAAAATTATCGGTAATTATACTATTTATAGAGGTGATTTCCTCAAATACCTTATCCTGAATATTATCAACCATAGCATTATTAAATAAGGCTATGGCATAATTCCCTATTAAATTATTTTTATTCATATATATACTTCTTTTCTTTTAAAAGTAGTATTGTATACTCCTTTTAAAAGAAGTTCTAAATAATGGGTATTTGAGATGAAAAGCGGTTTCCATCTCAAATACAAATTTAATTTATATTTTTATTTTTCTTACTCTTCATTTACTGGGATTATATATGTATAGCTCTATCATAAGCAGCGAGTACCGACTCATGCATCATTTCCGATAAAGTCGGATGCGGGAAGATAGTATTAATTAAATCCAGTTCGGTTCCTTCTAAATTTTTTGAAATCACGTATCCTTGTATTAATTCCGTAACTTCCGAGCCTATCATATGAACTCCGAGTAACTCACCGGTTTTAGCATCAAATATGGTTTTTATTAACCCATCACTATCACCGCTTACTAAAGCCTTGCCGTTAGCCATAAAAGGAAATCTGCCTATTTTAAGCTTATAACCTAAGGCTTTTGCTGCTTCTGTGGTTAAACCGACGCTTGCTATTTGCGGTGAAGAATAAGTACAGCCGGGAATATTATGTTTATTAATAGCATGGGGTTTTAAGCCGGCTATGCTTTCCGCTGCAATAATACCTTCATGGCTTGCTTTATGTGCTAGACAAGGTGTTCCTACTACATCTCCTATAGCATAAATACCTGATTCCGCAGTTTGCATTAATCCGTTAGTAACTATATAGCCGTTTTCTACTTTAACTTTTGTTTTCTCTAGTCCTAAATTTTCCGTATTCGCCGCAACACCTACTGCCATAAGTAAGATTTCAGCTTGTAATTTTTGTGTTTTCCCGCCTAACTCTAACTCAACTTCTATCTTATCTTTTGATTTTGTTTGCTTAATTAACTTAGCATTTGTAATAATTTTTATTCCCTTTTTCTCAAAGCTCTTATGAGCGATTCCGGCAATTTCTGTATCTTCGGCAGGCAATATTCTAGTATGAGCTTCAATTACGGTAACATTGACGCCGATACTATTATAAAACGAAGCGAATTCTATACCGATTGCCCCCGAACCTACGATAATTATAGATTTCGGCACATGCTGAGGTATCATAGCTTCCTTAGACGTCCAAATTTGTTTACCGTCAGACTCGAATCTTTTTAATATTCTAGATCTAGCACCGGTAGCTATAATAATATTCTCTGCTTTTATAGATAATTGATTACCTTGTCCATCTATATTTATTATCTTATTTCCTGCAAGGCTTGCTACTCCGTCTATCACAGTAACTTTATTTTTTTTTAATAATAACTTAACACCGCCTGCAAGCTTACCTGAAATTTCTCTTGAACGCTCAACTATTTTCTTAATATTGATTTCAGCACCTTTAGCATCAATTCCATAATCTTTAGCATGTCTTATGTACTCAAAAACCTCAGCAGATTTAAGCAGAGATTTAGTCGGTATACATCCCCAATTAAGGCATACCCCGCCCAAATGTTCTTTTTCTATTAATACAACTTTTTTCTTTAATTGTGCTGCTCTAATTGCTGCAACATATCCACCGGGACCACCACCTATAACGGCTACATCGTATTGTTCCATTTTATTTTTATTTCGTTAATTTGTTTATATTGTCATACCGTGGTTTGACCACGGGGTGACACAACGGATTTTACCGATCCACGCGACAATGCCCAACGGGAATGACATAAGCAACTTTCAAGCAACCATACTGCTTTTTAGCATCCACCTATTCTTCTCATGCACTTTAATCCGTCCAATAATCATATCAGCTGTGCCCTCATCACCTTCTGCTTGTGCTACTTTAAGACCTTTATATAATGTATCTCTAATAATATTTTGATCTTTTGTGAGAACTTTAAGCATTTCATTCGCTGTTGCGTTTGGATTTGCCTCATCTATAGAGGTAAGTTTTATTAAATTTGATAATGCGGGGACTTTAGCACCTAAACTTCTTATTCTTTCGGCAAGTTCATCTAAGCTTTCAGCTAAATCTTCATATTGTCCTTCAAATAATAAATGTAGACTTCTAAACTCTGCTCCTTCTACATTCCAATGATAATTCTGTGTTTTAAAATATAAAGCATAGCTATCTGCTAAAATTTGCTCTAAAGCTTTTACGACTTGCATAACACCCTCAAATTTCTATGAACTTTTTGACTTTATAACATTTCTTTAGATACTTCAAGAGATAACAAAATTTATAATTCATTTCCACGTTTCTTCATGAGAGTAAGTTTTAGCATTTTCTTTATCAAGTTTTTTAGCAATTTTTGATAAAAATAAATATTCTTTCATTTCAAGAATATTAAGCATTAATTCTTTGGAATTTAAGAGATCTAATTTTTTGATTAATATCGTAATTGTAACAGTTTTACGTTACTCAGACAATAAAAGTATAAAAATCGGTAGGAGTTAATTAGAAGTGTGCAAAGCGGCTGCAAAGGATTTATTATCCTGAAGACACAAAATTGAGGTTTATTTTAATTCTTTTTTTATCAATTCTTTTAGCTTTTCTTTCGCTGCTTCTTTAGAGCGTCGTCCTGCATAAGAATCATAAGTTTTATTATCTTCAATGAAATGTACAAAGAAAACTGTTCTGTCATTTTTTTGTAACCAACCTACAAACCATCCGATTTGCCTATCTTGTAACTTTTGAGTTCTATCTTGACTCAGTTTATTACCACTGCCTGTTTTACCGTAAAGCTTCCAACCATCTACAAAATCTTCAATAAATAAAATATTTTTAGTCATTTCTTGGGCTTTAAGAATTACAGGTAATTTACTCTCTGCTAGTTTTTGAAAAAAAGTGAATTGTTCTTCCGGTGAAATTTCTACAGAACTAGAAAGCCATGCATTGGTTAAGCCATTATTTTTACCTTTATCACCGGAAATATCCTGATTACCGTAATTAAATTTTGTTACATAATCACGGAATTTTTCAATACCTAATTCTTTGGTAATAGAGAATACCAAATACAACTATTCTTCATCCAGTCTTTAGGTGTTTGAGGTTGCCTCCAAACTTCAAGATAGTCAGCATATCCTTCTTTAAAAGGTAATTTTGGATGAGTTTCATCAATTAAAAACCCATCATCATAACCCATTAAACTTATAGCAATTTTAAATGTTGAGCATGGAGCAGAATGTGAATTGCAATTACCTTCCTGTCCGATAAATTTATCATTTTCTTTAACTAAAAAACAATCCGCTTTAGTTATAAAAGGTATAGTAAGTGATATTAGGGCAGTTAGATATAAAATAATTTTTTTCATATATATTAAGCTCCAAGTAAATGAAAAGTGGGTAAACAAAGTTTAATAAATTTCTTGAGACTGATCCTTTATAATCGGCACATAATCAAAAATATCACTGTTATCACGATTATCGATCATGTCTTCATTCTCAAGCATTTGAACGTTATTGATTTTAAATGCTTCTATCACACTACCGTTTGGCGTAATTTTACCGGTTGCCTTATCTACTGCTAATAATTTTATTGAATCAGGGACTTTAAAAGGTAGCACTGGTTCATCCTTATAAGCGTTACTCATAAAATCAATAAAGATCGGTAATACAACGTTTGATCCGGTTGCTCTTTGTCCAAGGGTCCTTGGGGTATCATAGCCAACATAGCTGCCGACTACTATTTTGGGCGTAAAGCCTACAAACCATGTATCTTTACTATCGTTACTAGTGCCAGTTTTTCCACCGATAATTTTCCCTAACTTCTTTGCAGCATAGCCGGTTCCTCTATCTATTGCTCCTGTTAAAAACGAAGTAATTTGATAGTCGCTAGCTTCATCCGTAACTCTATAGATATCTTCTTTGGGTATTTCTAATATTGCGGTATCTAAATTACTATCCGACACAATACAAGACGAACATTTTCTATTATCTCTACGATAAATAATACGTCCGTTACGATCTTTAATTAATTCTACAAAATGAGGTTCAACTTTTTTACCGCCGTTAGCAATAATTGCATAAGCATTAGTCATTCGTGCAAGCGTAGTTTCAATTGAACCAAGTACCATAGAATAGACTTTTTTTGGTTCATTGTTAATACCGAAACGCTTAATTATATCAACGATTTTTCTACCAGTAAATTTGATAGAGTAACTCAAGCACTCCGTCAACCGGGTTCTTTGAGTAAAACCTTTGTTTATTTAGCAGCTCTTGAAAACGGTATTAAGCCGAATCAGATTTTTAACGATGGACCTATTGAGATCTCACAAGGTCCAGGTATGCCTAGTTGGCGTCCTAAAAATTATGAAGGTAAGTTTTTAGGTGAAATCACTATGCGTGCCGGACTTGAAAAATCTCGTAATCTTATAACCGTAAGAGTTGCAACTGCCGTTGGACTTACAAAAATCGTTGATTAAGATATAATTCTAAAATTTGATCCTTAGTAAATACTCTCGAAATCATATAAGAAAGGATCGCTTCCTTAATCTTACGTTCAAGAGAAACCTCGTTAGTTAGTAGAAAATTTTTGACCACTTGCTGAGTAATGGT
>JAPYLE010000168.1 GCA_027293795.1 Rickettsia endosymbiont of Ixodes persulcatus | reverse complement strand
CAAGCCTTACGGCTAAGGGAGCAGGTAACTCACGCAAATTAGGTGTTTCGTCTATATCTGCCGGAATAATTCGTGAAGGGATGATTTTTATTCTGTTTAATAACTCAATTCTTGCAGGAGACCCGGAAGCTAATATAATCGGTAAGGTTTTTTGGTTCCGCTTCATACTTTAAGATTAGTGACGATGAACCACGCGCCCCTTAGTTAAATCATAAGGAGTCATTTCTACCGTAACTTTATCCCCTAGTAATATTCTGATACGATTTTTACGCATCCTACCGGAAGTATGAGCAATAATTAGATGATCATTCTCAAGCTTTACTCTGAAAGTAGCATTAGGTAAAAGCTCAACTACCGTACCCGTAAACTGAATTAGGTCGTCTTTTGACATTATAATTTATGTTTTTATGGTCGGGGCGGAGAGATTCGAACTCCCGACCCTCTGGTCCCAAACCAGATGCGCTACCAGGCTGCGCTACGCCCCGAGAATTAATTTATGTTTATACTATATACTCTATTATTTGTAGCAAATCAATTTGTTTATTTAAAAATTTATAGATTTTGCCTAGAAAAAGTGGTTTTGTTTATATCTAAGTGTCATTGTGTCAAGCAGGAATTCAGTAAAACATATCAAAAACTTAGTTTATTTTGTTAAAGATGTAATTTTTGTATCAATATTAAGATTATTTTTTCTAGATTCCTGCGGAAGCAGGAATGATATAAGAGTCACAAAAATTAATAAAATTTTGCTGTTTTCATTGAGAAGCCAAAATATATAGGTTTTACCCTCATATTCTTTAAGTTGTACATACGATTTACCAAATTTTTATAAAAATACATAAAATTTATTTTAAATAAGAAGAAGTAATTCATAGTTGCCTTTTTATATGTAAAAATTCTTTATTTTTTAAGTATTTTTATAAAAATTTGGTATTTAATTAATGTTTTTCAACTAAAAGTAACGTGTTATTTATATAACAAAATTATAAGTTAGAAAAATTTTTGTTCTTTTAATAATTATTAATCATTTCTTCTTATCCTCTTTTATTGTTCCAAATTTGGGAGAAAAACCCCGCACTGCAAGTGCGGGGTTTTAACATATAGGATGTGGAGATGCAGTATTACAAAAAGACAAGCCACACAGTTTACGACTGTACTTATATAGTATGGGTTACCAAATACCGATATAATATATTGTTGGCGATATTGGTAGAAGAGTCAAAGACTTAACCCAGGAGATATGTAAGGATCAGGAGTTTCGCACTTAGCAAAAAATATGTTAATCTAACAAAAAAGAGTTTTAGTTAAGATGGCAAGATCAAAATATAGCAAAGACTTATATAAATCATTTTTACAAGCAAGTAGCGTAAGATATAGTGGTAAAGCAT
>JAPYLE010000167.1 GCA_027293795.1 Rickettsia endosymbiont of Ixodes persulcatus | reverse complement strand
AAATTATAGGATGGTCTATGAGTAATAATATGAAAGCTGATTTGGTTAATAATGTTTTATTAATGGCAATATGGCAACGCAAGCCACCGAAAGGGCTTATTTGGCATACTGATAGAGCTAGCCAATATTGTTCTGACAGTCATTTAAAAATTATAAAACAATATGGTATAACAAACCCATATGTCTCTTTCGAGAATAAAATAGAACTAAGTGTACAAGATGCAGATAAAATTGAAGGTAACCTGAATGAAGAAAATCATTCAGATTTAGAGTCTGATGCTGAGTTATAGTCCTACTAAAGTAGCTAGGATAGTGAAAAGTATAACAGCTAAGAAAATGTTTGAGAAATTTCCTGACTTAAAAAAATAAATTATGGGGTACCGAATTTTGGACTAATGGATATTTTATGAGTATGGTTGGAAAACATAGAGATGAGAAAAAATTACACAACTATGTAAAGAATCAAGGTGCGGATCGACTATCATATAAAGCTTTTCATCAGAAGCAACTAAAACTTTTTTAGATACCTCGCAGCTCTGCTGCGAGGAGTATCATTTGATAATTAAAGAGATTTTTTAGCGAAAATTAATAAGATTTTAGAAAAATCACTATTCTTATTTTAAAAAATCTTATAATTTATACAGTTAAGAAAGACTAAAATAAGATAATTTTAATTTTATATATAGAACTTAAAAAAATTAGAGTTCTAAAAGAAGTCTAAATAATGCGAATTTAGGATAAAAGATAAAATAATAGGGTAGGGTAGTGGTGAAGCTCGCCACAAGCTTAATTTCTCCTATTAATATCAACTAAAGCTAAGTTTTATTAATATTTCTAAAAATAGCAAATCAATTAGAAATGTTAACAGAACTTAATAAATTTATTGCTTTAATTGGAGTTATTCGTAAAGTATAACTACTAACTGAATGAGTATAAATTAAGGAGGTAGTTTTGCTCCAAAGGGTTATTAAACATTTAAATCATAATTTATCTAAACATGATATTACTGCTCAAATAACAGGTAGGATCAAACATCCAATATCAATTTTATATAAATTATATCGTAAGGGTATAAAGTTAGAAGAATTAACAGATATTTTTGCGATAAGAATAGTGGTAATAGATGAAGAGCAATGTTATAAAGCTTTAAAAGTAGTTCATAATCTTTATGAGTATGAAAAGGATAAATTCAAAAATTATATTCTTAATCCTAAACCAAACGGCTATCAATCTTTGCATACTATTATTGCAACTGAGGATAATGATAAAATAGAGATACAAATACGTGATCATAAGATGCATTATCATGCAGAGAGCGGTGAAGCTGCACACAGGAAATATAAAAATAGTTTTTAGCTAATATACATAAAAGCTGAATTTTTATTTTGTATTATTTTGAAGTTTTAAAAAGAAATTTCGTAAACCGACTTTTTGAAATATCTCTTTTTATTCTGAAGGGAAATGTTGCTTGATAAAATTAGTGCAAACATTTAATAGTTGTTGTTCTACAGTTCGTATTTCTAAATAAGCTGTTATAAGCAGGGAGCTTTCTATAGTCTCTTTTACTATTTCTAAAGCCTCTTCCGGATTAGCATTTATAGTTTGTAAATTATGCAGGCGATCAAATACTTTAATAAGTGCGATATCATATCTTTGTTCTTGAATTAATAAATTTAACATTTCACCTGAGCTAATTTTACCGTACGGCTTAATTCTTGTTAAACATTCTACGCTATCGGCAATATTCTTATTCAATCTATTTTTATATATAATGATACTCCTCGCAGCAGAGCTGCGAGGTATCTAAAAAAGTTTTAGTTGCTTCTGATGAAAAGCTTTATATGATGGTCGATCCGCACCTTGATTCTTTACATAGTTGTGTAATTTTTTCTCATCTCTATGTTTTCCAA
>JAPYLE010000166.1 GCA_027293795.1 Rickettsia endosymbiont of Ixodes persulcatus | reverse complement strand
CGGATAAGTTTATTCAGGGATTACGTTTGTTTTTTGGTATGGGGCCTTCGGAATATATTGAATTAAAAGCAAGAAATAACCAACTTATACAGCACGCACTTTCTTTTTTAAAAGAACATAGCGAAGTTGAAAGGTATGTTTTTTCAGCCTCCTTTACAGAAACTGATTCACACACAAGAAGTGAAGTTCATTTGGATAATAAATTCAATCTCACATTAAGTGAAAGTATGCCTGATATTCCAACAGATACCCAATTGTTTTGTGTTTCGGGTACACGGACTGCAACCCATTCATTGCTTCATTTGGGTTCCCAAAATGAAGTACTCAACCGCTATTTTTGTAAAAAGGCGATTGGTATTGAATACTCTGTAAACAGAACAGGTAATGCTACGTTAATTGCTTTAGATAAAGGAAACGATAAAGTGATAGTCGTATCACAGACGCCGACAATTTTCTTAGTGAACGAGGGTAATAAAGCGTATAAAGTTAGTATAAGCAACATCTAAAAAATACTCCCACATTTTTTCATCAGTAATTCCAAGAATTAAATAAATTCTCTTAAAAGAGGGCTTAAATTGTAAATCCAATTCTAATTCTGGATGATTGATTATGTTTAATAAAAAATAAATATAATGAAATCTAGTTTCCAGTTTTTTTTCATAATGTATTACCAATGCCTCCGTCTTGAGCGCTACAGTTTTAAATTGCGCGATATTTTTTTCTAAATGTAGATTCACTACCTTTTGCATTAGTCGATGTATTACGAATTCCGAAGGAATGCTGCCTGCATTCGTCATGGAATAAACATGAAGTAGATGCAAGGCGGTATTTAAAATATCACGTTCGTAAAATGTGACGAAAAGATCCGTTGAGATATTTTCTGGGAATACGAAAGACATAATATTTAAAATATCTAGAGCAACTTCTCCAGCTTTCCCTTCTTTTTTTATCATATCCAGTGTTATTTGCCATGTCATATAGACCGTTTTTAGGTAGGGATCATTGTTATAAGCCCTAAAATTAAAATCTAATACTTCTTTAGTTTTTTCTTTAAAAATTTCTATATATTCTTCTATACTAAAACTACTATCGAGGTTTCTTTGTATTTTGATATAAGCAATAGCCTGTTGTAGTGCTAAAGGCAGTCCTTGCAGAAAACTATGTAGTAACTTTATTTTAACGTCCTGAGAATCATTGTTTATAGATAACCCATGCTTAATTAACACTAATGATTCTTGTTCTGTAAATACACCTAATGAAATAACTGGAGCTGCGTTTTGCCAGTTTTTATAGCGTGACGTTATAAGAAGACTAGGCTTATTACCTACCATTGATTTTGGAAGAAACGGTTCTATTTCTGCATAATTTTCGACATTATCAAAGATGAAAAGGCTTTTTCTATCAGAAAAGTAGTCGTATATTTCTTCTACAATACTTTCAATAACTTTATATTCTCCATACTTATCTTTTTTTTCTATACCTAATTTGGTAGCGAGCTTATAGAATGAATGAGACATATCTATTTTTGTCTCACTATTAATCCACAATACATTATTATCATACTCCGCAACATGTAGTTGTGCGTAACGTAAAGCCAGCTGTGTTTTACCTATACCCCCTAAACCACTGACTGCTGCTTGCGCGCCGCTTACTAATTCCATATTTGAAACGGAGCCCAATGACATTTCAGACATAGCGCTAACAATGCTTGCCGTACTTCCTAATAGCAAAGTCTGATGAAGTTCATTAAGTGCAGTTTCTCTTCCAACAAAGTTTTCTACCGGTGATCTGAGATCAAAAATTATGGATTTTTTTACGCTAGGCTTTGCCACTGGAATATCCTGAACTCCGTTTATAATTTTTGTTAGTATAGTCTGCGCTTTTGATTGTAGCGTTGCCGACTGTAAAAGATAGGCGTAGCTCTCTAAATCACTTTGAAAACCGCGCTCTTTCTGAGGATTTATTACTTGCTCGTAGTCCTGCGCATAAGCTTCTATAAGTGCATTATTTGCATTTTTTTCCCAACTTAAAACGTTTCGATAACCATAGGGATCATTTTCGACAAACTTTATTTTTTTATAATAGTTTGTGGAACTTCCCTTTATACATAGACCTACTTTTTCAAATAAATCAGTCGTATAAATTTTATTTTCATTTTCATCTTGTATTGCATTTCCTAAAATGCTTAGTCTAAATTTTTTAAGATTTGGATCAAAGTATTTATCTGAGTTTCCCAATATAATAGCTTTAGTAATGTAGTCTACCGAAACATAAGCAACCTTACTTTCTTCCTAAATATAGTTTAATGCTCTTGCTACTGCATCTTCAGCAAGCTATTGCATGGCTATTTTATCGCCCGCTATATCTGTGACATACATAAACTGAGCTTCAATGCTCTGACATATTTCAACAGCCGCGTTAGCTAAAATATCACTTAAATCTCCTACGTGCAGACTCGAAAAAATGCGAGTAATTTTTCGCACTATTTGGTTTGGCTATCTCACGCAGCTGTGGAAATATTTCAGAGCTTTGAAGCACAGTTTATGTATGTCACAGATAAAGCGGGCGATAAACTAGCCATGCAAAAGCTTGCTGAAGATGCAGTAGCAAGAGCATTAAACTATATTTCGGAAGAAAGTAAGGTTGCT
>JAPYLE010000165.1 GCA_027293795.1 Rickettsia endosymbiont of Ixodes persulcatus | reverse complement strand
AAATCCTATAGAACATTATTGGTTTAAGATTAAGAACGAAATAAGAAAAGTTACGGGGCAATTCAAAGATATCAGTATGGCTGTAGAACACGTACTAAAGTTTATTTAACTGTACCTATTTCCTATGGTCTAGCTATACTTCCTGAATATTGCCTTTATTTAGTTTCTCGATTCCTGCACTACAATATAGAAATTTAAGATTTTCATTAGGACAAATATCTTCATAATATCTACCAAATTTTAACTCATCCCATTTATTTAATACTTCTGGTTTAGTAAGACCTTTAAGTTGATTTTTAGATTCCTTATAAATCCAACCAATTTTTACTCCTACATTTTTGTGTATATGTAAATAATTAATAATAGCTGTCCGAGATATAATATATTTTAAATGTCCTGGATCATTGTTAGTTAGCCATTGTGCTTTTTCAGTACTTTTAATACTCTCACATATATTTTCATAGTCTTTATTGTCTTCCAAGTTAGATAAACGAATTTTCTGTATCTTCTTTCATCTTTAGCATATCTAGCAAGTTACTAAGAGCCTTCTTATAGGCTTCAATACAACTACTTAATTCATTAATATCTGCATTAAATCGATAGGTAGCCCGATACTTAATCCATTTTTTTGACCACAAGCCTACCCATACATATATTTGGCTTTTCTTGTGAAAGATTAATATTATCACTATTATAACTAACTAGTAATAAAGCGTTTTCTATAGAAATATTGTCTTTAGTTTTCATACAAATCTCTTATAATTTTTGTTAAAGTTAAAATCAACCACTTTCATCTTTCAGATGAAAGTTTGTTTTATAGCGACTAGAAGTCGTATATGAAGCTAAAGCTTATGCGACCCGTATGTGCAAATCATGTCTGGCTCATGTGTACCAATATGCCTATTAATCATATAATCGTTACATTACCACTATTAGACGGTATTTAAGTTTGTGGCAAAAAATGGTCACATTGATTACATAACAACTAACTTAGAAAATCCAACACGTGAACAAACAGAGAAAATTGTTAAGGCACGGTGGTCTATAGAGTTTTATCATCGAGAATTAAAACAAAC
>JAPYLE010000164.1 GCA_027293795.1 Rickettsia endosymbiont of Ixodes persulcatus | reverse complement strand
ATATTGGCAGGTAGAATAACATGGCTACTATCCAATAATTTAACACTATTAAATTGCTGCAAAATGTTGCAGTCAAGCGTCATAGTATTTCTAAATAATTTCAAGCATTGTTCATACATTGACTGCATAAATTTTACTGCTACCTCAGTAAACCTAAAGTCTAAGCCTTGGGCAGAAATATCTATAGTTTCTTCACTTAAAAAATTACGCATTCCATCAAGACTACAATTACTATCGCTCATATTACCAAACACTATAGCTTTTAGAAAAGCTGAACCAGTTATTTTTCATTGTCTCTTAATAAATCCTGTTGTAATGGATAAATTATTGGCTGTCTCTCCAAAAAACTCTTGGCATAGTTTTGCTAAGTTTACTATTTCCCCCATAGTACAAATTCTTACAATTTAGTTGTTAATCTTGCAAAAATTTATACCATATATTAGCTTCTTTTTAATTCATAATTTACTACCGTAATACCAGTATAACCTACTTGCTTTTCTTAACTTGATGCGTATGGCAAAAGCTTACTGTGTCATACCGTGACTTGATCACGGGGTGACAGATAAGTTTTCCAAGCCATGCATGGAATAATAATCTACAATTTCACTTTTAACTTCACAAAACCTTGGTGGCTTTGATATTTCTTTTGTAAGTGGCAGTTATATTCAAGTAATATACTTACATTACCTTTTTCCGTTAAAACGCTAGCACCGATATTATAACTGACTTTAGGCTGCTTTGGTAATGCAACGGTTTCATTAACTTCTCTATCTTTCCATTATACTTTAGCATTAAGTTTTTTACTCTTATCGTTAAAGTAATTTTCCACAGATGCTTGAAGTGTAGGCGTAATACTACCCTTCAGCTATTTTCTGAGGAGCTAAAGCTACTTTGCTGCCTAAAATACCACTCCATAAATACTCTTTTTTAGAAGCAATACTTAAATGCTGAATACCTACATTGCTTTCTTGATATACACCGTCTTTAGAGTGACCGTATCTTAACACCGAGATTTGGAGTAAGAGTAATACCGCCATTCATAAGATGATTATAACTTAATAAGGTTTCAAAGTTATAATTATTATTCTTATATTTACCGGTTGCAAGAGTACCTAAACGGTTGATTTTACTCTTCACGATATTATGATTGTAAGCAAACATAGCTTGGATCATGAAGTTTTTCGGTAATTCTTTCTCTACGATATGGCCAGTATTTAACCTACTACCGCTAGATTTAAACTTTGAATCCAGTTTAGTATAAGCAATACCGACTAGATCTTTGTAGTTATCAAATCCAATATCAAAACCTATAGTATAGCTAGACCATAGTAAATAGGTACATACTATGCTAATATATATGTTATAAATAATAATAAATAAGTTATGGTCAACTTACTGCATTACAATACTAAAACTGATCAATCTACCCCTGTAGATTATAGAATATATGATAAAGAAACAGAAGAATCGGTTGCTACTCTGAGCGATA
>JAPYLE010000163.1 GCA_027293795.1 Rickettsia endosymbiont of Ixodes persulcatus | reverse complement strand
AATGCAGGGCTTAAGATTACGGCATCAATGCCTTAGCTATAGCTAGTTTTCAACTTGAAAGTTTCCAAATTTATCATCTCTCGACTCATGTTTATCAATATAATCCTTGATCATTTGGTCAGTAACATTACCCCTGCCGTTCTTACAAAATATCCAATAGCCCATAGGTGTTTCCCAATACTGTTTCCTTAATTCTGGAAATTCTTGCTGAATCTTCCTTGAACTTTTCCCTTTTAGATACTGTACTACCTTGCTAATGCTTTGATAAGGTGGCACCGATACATATAGATATGTACATGATTTTGAAGCTATCTTCCCTCTTAAATATGTCTACTCCATTATCCTTACATATCTCCTGGGTTAAGTCTTTGACTCTTCTACCAATATCGCCAACAATATATTATATCAATATTTGGTAACCCATACTATATATAAGTACAGTTGTAAACTGTGTGGCTTGTCTTCTTGTAATACTGCACTCCACATCCTATATGTTAAAACGACGCACTGCAAGTGCGGGTTTTTCTCCCAAATTTGGGACAATAAATTCCAAAATAGAATATTATCTATATTAATAATTATACGCTTATTTAAAATCTACCGGATAATTAATTTCACCCATAAATATATTTACGTAAACATTCTAACTATGGGAATATTTGAAGGATCGAGTAGTTTTTTTATCTGTGAGAAAGTTTTGACTATATTTTCTACGGAATTCTCAATAAATTTATCAGTATCAATATAATTTTCCGATTCATCTTGAATATAAAAAAGAATAGACGAGACATAAACCGAGAGTAATAAGCTTCTTTTAGTGTAGTAATTAAAATCAAGAGATTTATCGCCGGCATAACGCCAAATAGCATCACAGCTACGGAATGCAACCTGAGTACCTTGTATTGGGTTTAATGCAAAATAAGCAGCATTCTTACCATGAATAATAGGGAGTACCGATTTGATTCTGATCTTTACGGCTAAAGATATTTTCTCTCTTATTTTTGCCGGTTCTTCTATTATACTTAAGCTTTCTAGTAAAATATTATCTAAATAGCTCTCAAAGAATCCTACTATTTTAGATAACCCTTCTGGAAAAAGCATTAAGCTATAGCCTTTGGCAAAGCCACACTTTTCTTCTGCTGCTTCAAGTAGCTTATTATTCCATTCATTAAACGGTAATAATTCTAATAAAGATTGCACGAAGCTTAATTTTTTGATATGGTGTTCCTCCTGGATGCTCATATTTTTAACCTTGACATATAACTTAATTATAGGTTATAGTTCAATATAGTTCAAACCACAAATATCTTTTAAGGAGAGTAATTTTAGTGATACTAGTGAATGTTCACGCCGGTAATTGTGACAATACGCTTAAGAATTTTAAGAAAAAGCTACAAAGAGAGCTTTATTTTCGTAAGATGAAAGAACAGCGTTATTATGAAACGCCTTCAGCAAAGCGTGTCCGTAAAGCACAAGAAGCAGCGAGAAGACAAAGAAAGTTTGCTCGTAAAAAAATGTTTGATGAATAAAATTTCAAACTATTTTAATACTAAATTAAAGCTAGAAATATTAATATTTCTAGCTTTTTTGTTATGTAGACTACTCTAGTACGAAAGTTACCCCAATATCATTTCTGCGAAAGTATTATTGCATAACTTTTAAAAAGCATTAGATGTCATTCCCGCGTAGGCGGGAATCTAGTAAAACATATAAAAACTTGTTTTTATCAAATATGTAATTATATTAAGTTTTTTTCTGGATTCCCGCGAAAGCGGGAATGACATAGAGCAGTTTTATCAATCCGTGCAACAGCGTCTACTCTGTTCGTGAGTAGTATGTTCGTCACCTAAACTAATACCGAATTTTGCTCTAAAACCACAGAGCATGAGAGCTTTAAGGAATCCCAAAGGCTTACATCGATCTCTTCCCGATCCAATACTTCCTTATTTGATGTAGTATTGTTAAGTATAGAGACAGGAGTTTCGCACTTAGCAAAAAATATTTTAATCTAACAAAAAAGAGTTTTAGTTAAGATGGCAAGATCAAAATGTAGCAAAGACTTATATAAATCATTTTTACAAGCAAGTAGCGTAAGATATAGTGGTAAAGCATTATCTGAAGTAAGTCCAATAAACCTATCTCACGATAGTGCAAGTCGATGGTTAAATAGTAAGGATTTCCGCCCTAGCGGGATCTACAGAGAAGTATCAAAATATATTGATTGGTAAGCTTCTTGTTTATTAGTGTGAGATGACACGTTACTGTCAAAGCAATACAGTAAGAAAATAGAGTTTGTACATTATCAATATTCTGGAGCTGTACATGATGTTATACCTGGTATAGTTATGGTCAACTTACTGCATTACAATACTAAAACTGATCAATCTACCCCTGTAGATTATAGAATATATGATAAAGAAACAGATGGGAAAACAAAGAATGAGCATTTTTGTGATATGCTTACTTTAGCTAAGGAAAGAGGGATCAATCCTGATGCCGTAGTGATGGATGCGTGGTATAGCGGTTTGGAGAGTTTGAAACATATAGGTAATTTAGGTTGGACATGGGTTAGTAACCTAAGAAAAAATAGAAAAGTTAATCATAATGTTAGCTTAGAAAGTTTAGAGATTCCTGATGAGGGACAAAAAATTCACCTACGTGGATACGGTTGGGTTACGGTATTTAAGTTTGTGGCAAAAAATGGTCACATTGATTACATAACAACTAACTTAGAAAATCCAACACGTGAACAAACAGAGAAAATTGTTAAGGCACGGTGGTCTATAGAGTTTTATCATCGAGAATTAAAACAAACATGTGGTATTGAACGCTGTCAGGCACGCACAGGCCGAGCTCAGAGAAATCATATTTGTCTTGCCGTATTTGCTTGGCTCGATATGAACAAAAGAAGGATAAATAAAAAAATTACTTTATATCAACAAAATTGGGAAGTTATAAAAACATCAATTCAGAACAACATTAGATGGCTTCTAGCTGATACGCAATTTTGCTAAGTGCAAAACTCCTGGACGGTTATATTTTTTATAAAGGTGGAGGATATTTTGTTGACATGGAAAATACCAAAGATACTGAAATAATAGCAAATTATGAGGATTCTAAGTCTGCAATAATAAAATGTGCATATGGTAATGGAACAGCTATTCTAAGCGGTGTTCATCTTGAATATGATCCTGCACTTATAAAAAATCAATCTCTTAATAATATTCGTAAAATACTAAAAGCTCATGATACAGAAAGAATAAAATTATTAAATTATTCAAAAATCTAAATCTGTATAATAGCTCGGAGGGGTAAACCCCGGGATTCTATCTTGTAATAATAACCTAAAAGCGGGTCTTGATTTGATTGGAGAGTACCAATGTTTGATAAGCGTCCATTTATCCCAATAAATCTCACCGAAATAATCAAGTACCGATAAGTGACAGCTTGCGGCAATATCGGCAATAGTTAGTGAATCCGATACGATATAGCTTCTTTTTTCTAGTAAAGAAGCTATATATTCTAAATGATAGTTTAAATTATTTTTTGCGGCACGTAAAAACTCGGTTCGCGGGCTGCTCATTTTAGCAATTGATCTTATAACTTTTTCGTCGATAATAATTTTAGTAACTTCACGATAAAACTTATCGTTAAACCAAAAAAATAATCGTCTAATTTCGGTACAAATATCAATATCTTCATCTAAAAAATTAAAATTCGGATATTTGCTATTAAGATATTCGACAAAAGGATAAATTCCTATTACGAATAAGCCAGATGATTCTTCTAAAACAGGTAAAGTTCCGGATGGGTTTATTTTTAAGAAATCTTTATTAAATTGCCAATAATCTTCTTTAATCGTAGTAAATTCTATATCTAATTCTTTTAAGAAGACACGAGCTTGTCTTGAAAGAGGACAAATAGGATAATGATATAACTTTTTCATTAAATTTATGTCATAGTAAGTTCGGTGTCATCCTGGGGTCAAACCACAGGATGACTACCTTAGGATTTTTAAGGTCTATAAGCCGGATTCTGTATGAATATGAATTCATTGCAGTTATTTATCTAGGATAAACGTTACCGTTTACCTCAAGCGATCCACCCGCATTACAAGCCGGTTAGAGATAACCCGGGAACTTGAAATACAAGTTCTGTAACGCCTATTTGATCTTGCTCTTGGTGGGGTTTACCATGCATAATTTGTTACCAACTTACCGGTACGCTCTTACCGTACCTTTTCACCCTTACCGAAATATTTCGGCGGTATATTTTCTGTGGTACTTTCCCTAAAGTAATAATACTCCGCCGGAGATTAGCCGGCACCATACCTCTATAGAGTCCGGACTTTCCTCGTGACCTATAGCTTTGCTATATCATCACGCAACTGCACGACCATTTAGAGTTATGGTCAATTTTCTTAAATTAGTCAATAGCATTTAGAAGAAATTTAATTAACTTATTAGGTTCTGCGGATAAAATTTATTATAAGATATTTGACTTTTGTACACAGAACCTAATTAAATTAATAAATATAATAACAAATTTAAAATTTCAACTATTTTATTAAAGATATTCTTAATTTAACGTTGCTACTATTTTTTTCATACTGTATAAATATGATTTAATGCTCCTAAACACATAAATTGCTAGCAAATTTTGATATATGATATGAAAAAAATAATTTATTATTTTGGCAGTAATGGTAGTGATGGAAACGCTAGCATGAAAAATATACTTGGTAATAAAGGTGCCGGTCTTGCCGAAATGTCTAACCTAAAACTACCTATTCCGGATGGTTTTACAATAACTACGGAGCTATGTAATTACTTTTATACCCACAATAATAACTTTCTAAAAATCTTTTGTAACTATCAAGAGCAAATCGTTTATCACCGCAGGAATCCGCAAGAGCATTACATACTTCGTTATTCATTCCAAGATTAAGGATAGTATCCATCATTCCGGGCATTGAAACCGTAGAACCTGATCGCACCGATAATAACAAAGGATTGCTTGTGCTGCCGAAAATTTTACCGGTAGTTATTTCAAGTTCGGTGATAGCTTTTTTTAAGTCACTTTGAAAATTTTTAGGAAAGTTATTATTGTGGGTATAAAAGTAATAATACTCCGCCGGAGATTAGCCGGCACCATACCTCTATAGAGTCCGGACTTTCCTCGTGACCTATAGCTTTGCTATATATCATCACGCAACTGCACGACCATTTAGAGTTATGGTCAATTTTCTTAAATTAGTCAATAGCATTTAGAAGAAATTTAATTAACTTATTAGGTTCTGCGGATAAAATTTATTATAAGATATTTGACTTTTGTACACA
>JAPYLE010000162.1 GCA_027293795.1 Rickettsia endosymbiont of Ixodes persulcatus | reverse complement strand
AAACTAGCAATTACCGGTATATGATCTGAAGGTTTTTCTTGAGTCCTTAAATTATAATTATGATCATTTAGTTTGTATTATTTTCAAATAACCTAAATTAGCATACCCTATAATTTTTTGATCAAAAGTAAATAAATACGCATTAGCCGTTGTAGCTAGCGGATATAATAAATCTATCTACCGGATCTTTATGTTCATAATGAGGCAAAAGGCAGCTTTATATTAAAATTGAAACCGAAAGGTCAATTAAATTTAAGCCCGGACTTAAATCCTATAGAACATTATTGGTTTAAGATTAAGAACGAAATAAGAAAAGTTACGGGGCAATTCAAAGATATCAGTATGGCTGTAGAACACGTACTAAAGTTTATTTAACTGTACCTATTTCCTATGGTCTATATTAGCTGAATTACAAAATGAATGGCAAGTAAATGAATTATAGGGCATCTTTAATAAGAAATATAAATTTCCTAATTTTGTAAAGGCTATGGAATTTGCAAATAAGATAGCTGCAATTGCAGAATAGAAAGCACATCATCCCGATTTAACTATATCTTGGGGAGCATGCAATGTTGAAATATGGACTCATAAAATTAATGGTCTTACGGAAAACGATTTTATATTGGCTGCAAAAATAGAAAGTAAAATCTAATTATTTTCAGGCTGTAATAATTAATTACTTAAGTGAAAAGAATAATAGCAAAAATCACACAAAGATGAGCAGCTAAATGATGGTTTCTTATTAAGTCATTGAATTATAACAATAATCTTAATAATATTTTATAACAAGTATATCTTGTTATAAACATAAAGTAACATTATGCCAAATTACCATATTAAGTTTTTACCCAATATAGTTAATTTAATCGGTTATTTTTATAGGCTTATTTTATTACCAGATTTAATACCCGCTGATTCTAGTGAAAATAGCTATGCACAAAGCCTTGATAGCAATAAGGTATATTCCGTGCATTTAAAACCTTTTTCTAATACTTCTACATACTTTTTAGGTGAGCATCCGATCATACCTTTGTACATATTGCTGATAAAAAATATATTTTATGTGGATTGGTTAAAGAGCTAAAATTTGCGTTTGAAGATATAAATTCATGGTTTTTAATACTGAAATCTCAAATTGATACGGTTAATTGGGAAACTGAAACTACAACAAATCACTGCCCAAGTAATTTTATTATAAATTTATTGCATATAAGAGAAGTAAAAGATTTTATTGATAATATAACTATATCTAACCTAGCAAATGCATACTGCACATATAATCGGTGATAATAATTATAGCTTAATAAAGAATGATAGTACATATTATATGGTTGAATCTAGTTGCGATAAAGATATTAGTTTATTGTCTAGAGGTACAAATGAGTGTGCTGTATTTACTCTTTAGGCAATGATACAGATACCTCATTGTTTTAGTGCTATAAATCAACCACTTTCATCTGAAAGATGAAAGTTTGTTTTATAGCGACTAGAAGTCGCATATGAAGCTAAAGCTTATGCGACCCGTATGTGCAAAATCATGTCTGGCTTATGTGTACCAATATGCCTATTAATCATATAATCGTTACATTACCACTATTAGACCTACAGTAACTT
>JAPYLE010000161.1 GCA_027293795.1 Rickettsia endosymbiont of Ixodes persulcatus | reverse complement strand
AATGCTTTACCACTATATCTTACGCTACTTGCTTGTAAAAATGATTTATATAAGTCTTTGCTATATTTTGATCTTGCCATCTTAACTAAAACTCTTTTTTGTTAGATTAACATATTTTTTGCTAAGTGCGAAACTCCTGCTATACATTCATAGCTAGCAATTTGTTGCCACATCTCAGCAATACCGTTTTTCCATGATAAAGACCACTCACCTTTAAAAGATTTTTTACATCATCTAAATATTGTTGCTTTTTCTTAATATTCATAGACGGTAAAAGCTCCCATACTATTTTTTCTATGGAATATATTTGTAGTTCTTATTTTTCATAAAACTTAAAGGTATCAAGAGGACTTGAAGGACTAATTACTACAAGACCTTTAATAAGGTTTCTTTTATTTTCTTCTTTAGTGTGTTTTTGCTGTTTTATAGCTTTCTTGCAATTATCACATGAACAACTAGAGTTATCTTTATGAGCATATATAGGACAAAATAGATCAAAACCAGTTTCACCATAATATTTATAATTTCTACTCTTTAGCTTAATAACTAAATTTGTATTTTGGCAGTATTTACAAAATAATTCATGATGCGTAATAAGTGGAAATAAACTAACTAAAGTATTAGGAGATACGTTAATGTTAAATTCTTTTAACAAATCATCTACTTTTTCATTATCATAGTAGTGTTTTATTAGATCTTCGAGCTGTTTTTGAGTCAAATGTGATAAATCTTTACGAGCCATAATTTAATATAAATTAGTTGATTATCCGTTATATAACTATAACTTATTATATAAAAATTGTAGCTATAATAGAGAAAAGGATATAAATATACAACTATTTTTATTATAAAAGTAAAAACAGAGCTAAAAGATCGTCAATATGAGTTGAGTGAATTAATCTCTTAGGGTTTAATTCCCCGAAGCTTTGCTTCGTGATATGATGTATGGATGGAAGAGAGTAGGTACACATAAGAGCCATAATGTTACAGTACTTATTTATCATTTAGTAACGCCTGCAAAATATCGTAGAGCAATTTTGATAAGAAGTTAGATAATTATTTATGCAAAATATGTTTAGAAATTGAAGAAAGATACGAGATAAGATTTTT
>JAPYLE010000160.1 GCA_027293795.1 Rickettsia endosymbiont of Ixodes persulcatus | reverse complement strand
GCTCGATATGAACAAAAGAAGGATAAATAAAAAAATTACTTTATATCAACAAAATTGGGAAGTTATAAAAACATCAATTCAGAACAACATTAGATGGCTTCTAGCTGATACGCAATTTTGCTAAGTGCAAAACTCCTGTCTATTTCTCTTTTTTTGTCCGCAGGTGCTTCTCATAGTATAGGAGCAAAAAATCCAATAGTCCCCAAATTATCATTTCGTATTTCAGGGTTTAATGCTACATGAGGTACAAACCTTTCTAACCCCCACATTATTCCTTCTTGCATTTCTCGCTGCCCTTGCTGCCTCTCTTTCAGCTGCCGGTCTTAAATTTCCTATTCTTGCTGCTGCATTAACGGCAGCTTCCACAATATTGTCAATGATTGCTACGTCTAAATTTCCAGCAGCGGCGCGGGGCACGACATGCCTCTATACGACGGTCAGCAGCAGCCTGAGCTTCTAAAGCTACGCTACTTAATATAGTAGTTGTAGCACAAATTAAACTTAATTTAGAAAAATTTATAGATTATATATTTTTTGCCATAATATCTAGTTCCCCTTTAATGAAATATTAATTATTACTTATAATATTAATGTTTTCTTTATTATTAAAGAGAATTATACATGAAAAAATATTATATCAAGAAATTTTTATTGATGGGCTATAAGGTAGGATAACAATGTGGGTTTTATATAATAGTTTAATATTTGTTAACGATTAGTTAACTTGTTAACGCCTCGTGGTACATTATACGATATTACTTTTATACATGCAAGCTATATTATTAAATCTTTCATTATTTTTAAAATGCTTTATAATGATTATTACATAGTCTAATGTCATTCCGTTGATCACAGAAATCCAGTCAATAATAGGAAAGCATAATATTTTATATAAATTTTAAAAGTTATTTTCTGGATCCCCGCCCACACAGTGATGACATTAAGTAGGTTTTCCGAGCCATGCAACAACGCTATAGCAAATTATAAAAGTAATGCGCTATTCGCGTTATCTTAATAAGTCATTTATGCTTACTTTAGCTCTAGTAGTTTTATCAACTTGTTTTATGATGACTACACAGTAAAGTCCAGGCTTACCCGCTTCCTTAGCAGGTAATACCCCCGGTACTACAACAGAATAAGCCGGAATTCTGCCGTAAATAATTTCCCCTGTATCTCTATATACTATTTTTGTAGAGCTACCGATAAACACACCCATACTAATTACTACTCCCTCCTCTACTATTACACCTTCTTTCATTAATATAGGTGCTTATATAGATGAGGGAACAATGATTGATACATGGGCTACTATCGGCTCATGCGCCCAAATCGGCAAGAATTGCCATGTTTCAGGCGGCACGGGAATAGGCGGGGTACTTGAGCCATTG
>JAPYLE010000159.1 GCA_027293795.1 Rickettsia endosymbiont of Ixodes persulcatus | reverse complement strand
GATTATATGATTAATAGGCATATTGGTGCACATGAGCCAGACATGATTTTGCACATACGGGTCGCATAAGCTTTAGCTTCATATGCGACTTCTAGTCGCTATAAAACAAACTTTCATCTTTCAGATGAAAGTGGTTGATTTTCAGGAAATTCATTGATAGGGGCAACATGTTGAATATCTGCGTTATTTACTAATATATCTATTTTGCCGAATTCTTTTATTATTCTCTCAAACATAGAACGAATTTCATCGGGCTTTTCCAAATTTATTCCTTGATAAAATACGCTACTTGCACCAAGTTCTTTCAATTCTGCTGAAATTTTGGCTACTTCATCTTCTTTTGCAAAACCGTTAATAACTGCTACTTTGTCTTCCATTTATTGTTATGCCATGGTCAAGCTGGTCTTGTTGTATGGTGTTCGATGTTATTCCTGCAATATGTACTTATATCAATGTTACTTTTCTAGATTCCCGCTTTCGCGGGAATGACATTATGCCAATCTTTGGTCCGCACAATAACTAGTCAAGTATTATTTGTCTTTTATTTAAAAGTAACTTATATTAGATTTCACTTAAAAAATAATGTATAAATCTATGGAAATTGTTAATAGCGTTGATGCATCTGTATCTTGTTGCGGCAAAGAACCTCCATATGACCACCCAAAAGTTTATTTAGAGATAGATAAAGAAAAAAAGGAAATTATCTGCCCATATTGTAGTAAGAAATTTAAATTAGTAACAAAATGACTATCAAGTTTCTTTCAGAAAGTACTATTAACCGAATTGCTGCTGGTGAGGTTATAGAAAGACCTGCATCAGTAGTAAAGGAATTAATGGAAAATGCTGTTGATGCCGGTAGTACCAAAATAGATATTATTTTAGAACGTGCAGGTAAAAACCTAATCATTATTTCTGATGACGGTATCGGTATGACTGATAAGGAATTGGAAATTGCCGTTGAACGTCATACAACTTCTAAGCTTGATGAAAGCGATTTTCT
>JAPYLE010000158.1 GCA_027293795.1 Rickettsia endosymbiont of Ixodes persulcatus | reverse complement strand
TTGAGAGCACATCATCTAGAGCTTTGAATAGTTTCATTCTTAAATCGTAACTGTAACTGCTTGCCATAACTTATTTATTATTATCTATAACATATATATTAGCATAGTATGTACCTATTTACTATGGTCTAGCTATACTATGTTCTATATCTTCTAAAATTATTCTTTTTACTAGAAAAGCTTTCTGGGCTTCATAAAAACTTACATTATGCTTCTGGGTATTAATTTTATTTTTTTCTTCATCCTATTCAAAAGAGGAATGCATTTTTAACCTATAATCATTAATTTAATAATAGTTTGCTTTATATTAAATGTCCATATATTTATATGGGTAATAAGCATACCATTTAAATTAAAGCATAACAAGACTTAAACGCTGCCTGAATCAAAGCTAACCTGAACTCCTTAAAAGTTCGCATAACGTACCACGCCTCCCCGCCAGTCTGAAAAGCCCGCCACTTCTTGCAATAACTACCGATACAACTACGGGATACCTTAAGGGCGGTTTTATTGTTTCCGTTAGATATATTTCTGCTCCTACTATTCACCCCATAGAAGACATTCCTTGCAGTATACGACAAATCGTAACAATCCAGGTAGCCGCTGTCCTATTTATGCATAAGTTCCAACATTTGCCATAACTAACTATACAGGAAAATCTCATAATTGCTGTAGTAATTACTATAGTTGCTTTACGACCTATATTATCGCCTATCCACCCAAAAATCATAGCACCAAAAGGTCTCAATATGTAAGCAGAAGAAAAGGCTCAAGCTGCATTAAAAGATGCACTTTGGGGATTAGAGGTAGGAAAAAATAATGCATTAAGAAACTGCCATATGTATATATAGCATAAAATCAAAATATTCAAGGAATGTACCGATAGATAAAAGCCCTACAGCTTCCTTTTATTTTTTAGTTAAATTTCTCTGTTTTTCTTCATAACCCGGCATAATTTCTTTACAAAAAATTAAATTGTAAGGAAACTTATGCTATTTTATATAAAAGTCAATAGGGAATTTCGCTTTACACAATAAATAAGAAAACGAAGTGCAACTTAATACACTTCATAAGGATCGGAATGTAAGGGATTAGGATATTTCACCGCCACCCACAATACCTTTACTAAGAATAGCGTCCAAATGTCTGGAAATTTTTATTGATTGTTTCAATAATTCAAAATCTTTATGATAAACCTAAAACTTAATCTGATTCACCTATTATTTTAAGGGGGCTTGTGCTAATTTCTTCAGATTCTATTAATAAGTACCAGTTCATAATGTTATCCGAATTATATTTAATAGGATTCTATGAATAGGGACGAGGAGGAAATTCCCCTGCTAAGTAATTTGTTAAAATTTCATTAGTTTGTTCTTTATCATGAAAGCTTAATTTTATTTGATTATTTTCTATCCAATGTTTTAGCTTTCCTGCTTCTTATAGAGTTGCAAATCTCACATTGCAACGACTTTCTTCACCGGCACTAGATGTTAAACCCACATGGATTGGAGCTGCATCTAGTTTCTTAAAAATATATCTGACTCATATCTCAGCTTATTATATCCTGTGTCTCTCTCCAAGTAACCCTTCCGCTTATCTTAGCAAAGATTATCGTATGATACTCCGTCTTCAGAATGAGTATGTGTATAGGTAATAATTAATCCTGCAAGCTTATTGTAACTTCTTGAAATTATTATCATAGTTTACTTTTTAAAAAATTTTTAAATTATAGCTCACTTTCTCCGGCTCTTTCATCACCTAACATAAAGTTAACTTTTATACCAAGATACTATATAGCTAGACCATAGTAAATAGGTACATACTATGCTAATATATATGTTACAAATAATAATAAATAAGTTATGGCAAGCAGTTACAGTTACGATTTAAGAATGAAACTATTCAAAGCTCTAGATGAATGTGCTCTCAATTGTTAAAGCATGTAAAATATTCAATATAGGTCTAGCTATACTACCATCAATGCCGAAATATTTGGTTAAACTCGGCAATCCTGAAATGTAAATTGTTTCTGTAGTCGGGGATAAAATAAATAAGCATAGAAGCATCCATGTCTGAATTTTCTCAATAATTTTCATAAATGATTTTTTATTTCGGTTCATCGATTTTTATCAATTAATCCGCTCCAAACAAATTTTCTCGGTTATCATTTTTAATTTTTCTACTCTCTCAATCAGGTAAAGTAACTGCTTGCCATAACTTATTTATTATTATTTGTAACATATATATTAGCATAGTATGTACCTATTTACTATGGTCTAGCTATATGCATACATACATAGAAGTAAATGAGTATGCTATAGAGGCTTTTTTGCTCCATATC
>JAPYLE010000157.1 GCA_027293795.1 Rickettsia endosymbiont of Ixodes persulcatus | reverse complement strand
AACATTATTGGTTTAAGATTAAGAACGAAATAAGAAAAGTTACGGGGCAATTCAAAGATATCAGTATGGCTGTAGAACACGTACTAAAGTTTATTTAACTGTACCTATTTCCTATGGTCTAGCTATACCTTATAATGTTATGCTAATATCAATTATTGTTATTTTTAAGGTAATATATGAATATTTCTTTAACCCATGAACTTAAAAAATATGTAAATAAACAGGTAGAAAGTAGCTTTTACCATTCTTCAAGCGAAGTTATAAGAGCAGCCTTGTGTTTAATGGTTAAATCTGAAAATTTTTCTCAAAACGCTCAGTTTGAAAACTATAAAATGTGACTTAATCAAGAAATTCAAGTTGGTTTAGACCAAGCTGCTTAAGGTAAATTAGTTCCTGGAAAGAAAGCTTTACAAAATATTAAAAATTTTTGCAAAGAGCAGTTAAACTCTAATGTCTAATTATAATTTTTCATTAACCTTGCAAGCTGAGCAAGATATCAAAGATATTTGGTTTTATATAGCAAGTGATAGTGTTAGGGCAGCTGAAAAAAGGTAATAGAATATTTTGAGCAAGCTTTTTATAAATTAGCTGTTAATCTAAGTATGGGAAGTAGACGTGAAGATTTAACAAATAAGGCTGTACGCTTTTGAAATCGCAATATAGAAAATTTTTAAATCCTCATAGATCATAATTCATTGCTAATTTCCTTAAAGTAGGGTTATACTTGCTGATATATAAAAATAAGGTATAGCACATATGACCAATGAAAATAATAATGATTCAGAATTTGCCGAATTAAAAATCAGAGGAAAAATATTTAAATTACCTATACTTAAAGCAAGTATCGGTGAGGATGTAATCGATATAAGTAGGGTATCTTCGGAAGCTGATTGCTTTACTTACGACCCCGGCTTTATGTCCACTGCTTCTTGTAGATCCACAATAACCTACATAGACGGTGATAAAGGAATCCTACGACATCGAGGATATGATATTAAGGATTTAGCCGAGAAAAGCGATTTTTTAGAGGTAGCATATTTATTGATTTACGGAGAATTACCAAGTAGTGAGCAGTATAATAATTTTACTAAAAAAGTCGCTGTTCATTCACTAATGAATGAACGACTACATTATCTGTTTCAAACATTTTGTAACTCTTCTCATCCTATGGCTATTATGCTTGCGGCTGTCGGTTCTCTTTCAGCATTTTATCCTGATTTATTGAAGTTTAAGGAAGCAGACTACGAACTTACCGCTATTAGAATGATTGCTAAGATACCGACCATTGCTGCAATGTCTTATAAATATTCTATAGGACAACCCTTTATTTACCCTGATAATTCATTAGATTTTACCGAAAATTTCTTACGCATGATGTTTGCAACACCTTGTACGAAATATGAAGTAAATCCGGTAATAAAAAATGCTCTTAATAAGATATTTATTCTGCATGCCGACCACGAGCAGAATGCTTCTACCTCAACAGTAAGAATTGCCGGTTCATCCGGAGCTAATCCTTTTGCTTGTATTAGTACAGGTATTGCCTCACTTTGGGGGCCTGCTCACGGCGGGGCTAATGAAGCGGTAATAAATATGCTTAAAGAAATCGGTAGTTCTGAGAATATCCCTAAATATATAGCTAAAGCTAAAGATAAAGATGACCCGTTTAGGTTAATGGGCTTCGGTCATCGTGTCTATAAAAACTATGACCCACGTGCCGCAGTACTTAAAGAAACTTGTAAGGAAGTATTAAAGGAACTTGGACAGCTAGAAAACAATCCGCTCTTACAAATAGCAATAGAACTTGAAGCTAGTGCTCTTAAAGATGAATATTTTATTGAGAGAAAATTATATCCAAATGTTGATTTTTATTCGGGTATTATCTATAAAGCTATGGGTATACCATCACAAATGTTCACGGTACTTTTTGCAATAGCAAGAACCGTAGGCTGGATGGCACAGTGGAAAGAAATGCATGAAGACCCTGAACAAAAAATCAGCAGACCGAGACAGCTTTACACCGGTTATGTACATAGAGAGTATAAGGGTATTCGAGAGAGAAAATGACTCGCAAAAATTTTTTAGAAAAAAATTATATTAATAAAAAGATGATTTTTTATACTTGGTACGATCCAATGTCCGGTAATTTTTACTTTTCAATTGTACCAAAAGATTGGAAAAAATTACCACAAGACAAAGAAGTACCTCTTGGCTGTATTGTGTATAGAGCCGAAACTATTGACGATATTATATTGGAGTTTATCAATGATAAATATAAAGGAAGAATACCATTAGATGAATTAACTCTTGTTGATCCTTCAGAAGATGATGACAATGACGTAAGTAATTTCACATTAAATGTATATTGGACAGATTTATAATAATAAAACTTACTAATAACTATTAAATTTTTAAAAACTTATACGAATAACAAGAAAATAAAATGAATTTTATTGATGAAGTTACAATATATATAAAAGGTGGGAACGGCGGCAATGGTTGCGTTAGTTTCCATCGTGAAAAATTTATTGATAGAGGCGGACCAGACGGCGGTGACGGAGGGCGTGGTGGTAGTGTTATTTTTAGAAGTAATCACCATCTTAATACGCTAGTAAATTATCGATATAAACAGCATTTTACCGCTGAAAATGGCGAAAACGGTAAAGGTTCAAATAGAAGCGGCAAATCAGGAAAATCGTTAGTTCTTGATGTCCCGATCGGTACGCAAATCTTTTCGGAAGACGGTAATATATTATTGCATGACTTTACTGAGGATGATCAAAGCTTTGAAATAATTAAAGGAGGAAGCGGTGGTCTTGGTAACAGCCATTTCAAAACATCGGTTAATCAAGCTCCAAGGAAGCGTACAGAAGGAGAGGTCGCCGAAGAAATGTGGATTCATTTAAGCTTAAAACTTCTCTCTGATGTTGGACTTGTGGGTCTTCCAAATGCCGGTAAATCTACTTTTTTATCAGTTGTAACTGCCGCTAAGCCTAAAATTGCCGATTATCCCTTTACTACTTTAGTACCGAATCTTGGAGTGGTATATGTTGATGACGAAGAGTTTGTCATAGCCGATATTCCGGGCTTAATTGAGGGAGCTCATCAAGGTCATGGTCTTGGTGATAAATTCTTAAAACATATAGAGAGATGTAATGTATTAATACATTTAATAGATGGCTCTAGTAATGATGTAGTTGCAGATTATAATATGGTACGCCTTGAACTTGAATCATATTCCGATTATCTAAAAAACAAAATCGAAATCATATGTCTTAATAAATGTGATGTTCTTACCGATGAGGAAATACAGGAAAAAATAAATAAGTTGCAGAAAGTTACTAATAAAGAAGTTTTTCCTATCTCTACCTATACTAATACTGGAGTAAATAAAATAGTCAAACTTGCTTTAGAGGCTATAAAAAATCAGGAGTAATATTACCTAGCGAGGAGGTATTGTTGCGTGGATCGAAAAACGTACACGGTATCCAAAAAACAATAAAAAAGACCAATAATTTTAGTATTTTAAACTAGATCCCTCTACAAGTTCGCGGCGGGATGACAGGGGGGAATCGCGATCCATGCAACAAGGTCGATCAAGTCACGGAATGACAGTTAACCATCCTGCATTGCAAATGCAGGGCTTAAGATTACGGCATCAATGCCTTAGCTATAGCTAGTTTTCAACTTGAAAGTTTCCAAATTTATCATCTCTCGACTCATGTTTATCAATATAATCCTTGATCATTTGGTCAGTAACATTACCCCTTGCTGGACCATAAGGTTTTGCTTTTATATCTACTGTTTCCTTAATTCTGGAAATTCTTGCTGAATCTTCCTTGAACTTTTCCCTTTTAGATACTGTATAGCTAGACCATAGTAAATAGGTACATACTATGCTAATATATATGTTATAAATAATAATAAATAAGTTATGGCA
>JAPYLE010000156.1 GCA_027293795.1 Rickettsia endosymbiont of Ixodes persulcatus | reverse complement strand
TATTTCTTTCTAATTTACTTATTTCACTTATAACATCATCTTTTATGGATATCCTAATTTCTTCCAATTCTTTTTTTAAAATTTTTTCCAACGCTCCATTACGATAAGACATTTTAGCAAATATAGTTTGACTCTTTGCTTCTAGTTCTTCAGTTGATAACTGGGCGATAGTTAAGTTAATTAAATTTTCTGGGTTAGAACTTATTAATTTTCTAAACTTTCTATTTTCATATAGTACAATATTATCATCAATTCCCCATCGAGCTGGCCCAACAATTTCTTCTACTTCCCAGTCTAAAATAAGTCTAAAATCAGAAATAACACGAGAGTTAATGGGCCTGTAGCAAACGTTATTCTGTTGAAATATTACTTTCAGAACAGGGGTTTCTTCATACAGCTGTGTAGTTGTTATATTGTTATCTAATGAATAACCTAGATAACGATTAGGGAACGCAAAAATGCCTTTATACCTTTTTGATTTCCCTAAGATAATAGCTTTTGTGACGTGGAAAGCTCTAAAAAAATCTTCTTCCGCTACAAATACGAGCGCATTTTTGTTAAAAAAATTAAATACCCTATCCACTGCGTCACGTGCCAATTTAAGTATCGCCAATTCATAACTACCATGTAGAGTGGCTTGCTTAAATTTGATTTCAAAACTTTTAAATATAATAATAGCTGCTTCAATTAAATTTTTTCTTATTTTAATTTGATTTTCTTTACTCTTTTGATAAACTTCTAAAATATTTAGTAAATTTATCATTTTTCTTTTGTTATAAGCAGCACCTACATCAGAAATCACTACTGAAAGAAGTGGTAATGCCAGCGCAGTCCCCACTGAAGTCCCATAGCTCACTGAAGCAGCACCTAGCGTCGTCGCGTTTGATGTAATTCGAAGAGTCCAATTGACAAGCTCTGCCCATTTTCCTGCTTTTGGTATATCATCCACTAAATTTCGGTGATAATTTGATAAAGAATCTTCAAAAAAAGATACGAATAATACAGCAAAATTTTCTAAAAGATTGTCAATCTCATCCTGAGTTAATGACATAGTATTAGTTTCTTAAAAAATATATTTATCCTATCAAATTCAAATTCATTAAGCTAGGTGCTGCTTCAGTGAGCTATGGGACTTCAGTGGGGACTGCGCTGGCATTACCACTTCTATCAGTAATATTTCTTTCTAATTTACTTATTTCACTTATAACATCATCTTTTATGGATATCCTAATTTCTTCCAATTCTTTTTTTAAAATTTTTTCCAACGCTCCATTACGATAAGACATTTTAGCAAATATAGTTTGACTCTTTGCTT
>JAPYLE010000155.1 GCA_027293795.1 Rickettsia endosymbiont of Ixodes persulcatus | reverse complement strand
CTACGATATTTTGCAGGCGTTACTAAATGATAAATAAGTACTGTAACATTATGGCTCTTATGTATGTACCTACTCTCTTCCATCCATACATCATATCACGAAGCAAAGCTTCGGGGAATTAAACCCTAAGAGATTAATTTTAGAAAAGAAATTACTTTTTGGCTTTTTAAAATCACGTTTATAATCTTCACCGGTAACGGCATTATAGCTAGTAATTAAAGGAGGTATAACCTCATTATAATATATTTACAGGGTCATGCATAGTTTCTTTGGTAGTTAAATATCCCCATTTTATGGCTTGTTGAGGTACTCTTGCTAAGGCTTCAATGCAGGCTATCGCTTCTTCAATTTCAGGGTTTTTATTTTTATACAGCTGCCGGTGATAAATTAGCTTGCATATCTTTAAACATAGCATCAATCATTAATGCCATATATTTATCGGTTTTAAATTTTTTTACAAATATTAGATTATGCCTACTGCTACAATTTAAAAGCCGAAATTTATATATAAAAATCATGAATTTTATAGCGTAAACTTTTAAACTGCTAACTTTATTTGCATTATAAAATTTAAGTTTCGTCTCATATTCTAGCTGCTTTTTCATACCTGCTTTAAGGAGCTTATGAAGGAAATTATGACAATGTATTATATCATTTCTTCTAGCAATTCTTACTTTATCCGTAGCTTTAGTACCAGAAAAATTAGCTGAATGGCGAGTAATTTGCTGACCTCTATCATCTCTTTTTATATCGGCAAAATGCCCAAGTTCTTGAGCTGCGATAATCTGGAGTCTTGCTGCTACAGCAAAGCCGTTGCCGTAAGTCGGATGAGCTTTATTGTTTTCAGCAAAAGGATTACCGCCGCATGAAACAAAAATAGCTACATCCTTGCCGTTAGTACTTTGCATGCCGCTATTAGCTCCTACCTGTTGCCAGTTAACCATATCCATCATATCGCCGATATTATGCGAATAGGTAAGAAATACTTCTGTCTTATTAAGAAGAAGCCACCTTATTACGATCGGATGGGCAGATTGGACAAAAATACGTGCCAACATTTCGGTTACTTCTTTCTTAACCGGCTATAGTTTTTGTATTTGCTTTTTTAAATTGTCAAAAATTGATTTTATTTTCTGATCTGAAGCGGAATTTCTGTATAAACTTTGAAAAAGCTTGATAGTTTCAGGGATTAAATGCGGGTTTGTTAGTTCTTCTTTACTAACCATTAAGCTTATATTAAGAGTAGGCTCGGTAAACCTTGCAAAATTGCAGCAATCATTGGTCTCTATTCGTAATTTACCGGACTTAATTAATTGCATTGCCAAATGCTCATACTCTATTTCTATGTCCTGCTTATAAATAGCAGGCACATGGTCAAGAATGTGGTATATGCTGGTCATCTTGTTTATTCATTAATTCACCGCCTGCTATTTTAAACATCATCTCTGGAATGCAAACTATTTATATCAAAAGGTAGTGTTACAGCTTCAAATACAAGTTCAGGTTCAGAGGTGCAGGGTTCGGTTTAGGTTCTTCTTCTAATATAAGTTTTACAAAAACTTTAACAACATCTAAATTAAGGAATTCTTTTTCAAAGCAATCTTTTAAAATTTATCTGATGATTTTAACTGTAATTCAAGTAATGCTTTTTGTTTATCCTCTTCAAATCTATATTAGTTAATTGTTTTAAATCATATTATGACCGCCATTGATGGAAATAGTCTCACCTGTTATAAAACCGGCATTTTTATCAACTAAAAATGCAAAATTTCGAGTTTTTGCAATGCCTCAGTAAAATTACCGTTTTTAACTGCCTTATTGACCTCTTCTCTATTGCTCTTAAAGGTTCACTGAATTTACTACTATTTTTTAAAAATTCTTGAGTTGTATCAATTAAAAATTTTTTATCATTATCAAAATTTTGTTTTAGAGGTGATACGGTCATAAGTTAATATTTTATAATTATTTCATCCCTTGTTATTTTAATTTAAAATAATTATATAAAAATAATCTATTAAAATATATTATTTACATGAACATTGATAAATTTACTACACATGCTAAATCAGTGATAGCTAGTAGCCAATCGCTTGCTGCTAAAAACGATCATCAGCAAATATTACCTTTGCATTTATTATCTAGTCTTTTAAGTGAAGAAACAGGCATTATCAGGAGTATTATTAATAATATCGGTGGTGATTTAAATATAATACATACTCAAGTCGAAGCAGAGCTAAATAAAATACCGCAAGTACAAGTTGCAGGCGGAGGACAAGTTTATTCTTCTGCTGAAGCTCTTAAAGTTTTAGAAAAAGCGAGCAGCCTTGCTAAGGATAGCGGTGATAGTTTTGTAACCATAGAATGTATACTTGAAGCATTAACTTATAATAATACTATAGCCGGTAAAATTTTAACGAATAACGGAGTTAGTAGTAAAAAAGTAGCAGCTAGCATTTTGCAGCTTCGCAAAGGTAAAAGAGCTGATACCGAATCGGCAGAGAATAGCTATGATGCTCTAAAAAAATACGGCAGAGACGTAACAGAGCTTGCAGAAAGGTGCACGCTTGATCCAATAATCGGGCGTGATGAGGAAATAAGAAGAACCGTGCAGGTACTATCACGACGCATGAAAAATAATCCTGTATTGATTGGTGAGCCTGGAGTTGGTAAAACTGCTATAATTGAAGGTTTAGCTCAAAGAATTTTTAGCAAAGATGTACCTGAATCGCTTATGAACTGCCGTATTATTGAGCTTGATATGGGAGCATTAATAGCAGGAGCTAAATATCGAGGCGAATTTGAGGAGCGTCTTAAAGCAGTACTTAGTGAAATCAAAGAATCAAACAGTGAGATTATTTTATTTATCGATGAATTGCATCTATTAGTCGGTACCGGTAAAACCGACGGTGCTATGGATGCCTCGAATTTACTAAAGCCGATGCTTGCTCGTGGCGAGCTACACTGCATCGGTGCTACTACTTTAGATGAATATCGTAAATATATCGAGAAAGATGCGGCACTTGCCCGCCGTTTCCAGCCTGTTTACGTGAGTGAGCCGACGGTTGAGGATACTATATCAATACTTAGAGGAATTAAAGAAAAATATGAGCTACATCATGCCGTGCGAATTTCTGACAGTGCAATAGTTGCAGCAGCTACGCTTTCAAATCGTTATATTACCGATCGTTATTTACCTGATAAAGCTATTGATTTGATCGATGAAGCTTGTAGCCGTATGAAAATAGAATTGTCAAGTAAACCTGAAGAGCTTGATGAATTAGATCGTCGTATTATTCAGATAAAGATTGAGCTTGCAGCACTTAAAAAGGAAAATGACGAGCATTCTAAAAAGAAAATTACCCATTTAACAGAAGAACTCGAAAAGTTAGAATCTAAATCATATGATATGAACGCTAAATGGCAGGCGGAAAAGTCTAAACTACAGCAAGCACAAGAACTCAAAGAAGAGTTAGAACGAGCAAGAATCGATCTAGAGCGTGCCGAGCGTAATGCTAATCTCGCTAAAGCTAGTGAGCTAAAATACGGAATTATACCTGAGATTATAAAAAAGATTCAGGAAGCCGAAAGTATGGATAATCAAGGGTTGTTAAAAGAAATTGTATCGGAAAGTGATATAGCAAGTATTATCTCTCGTATTACTGGAATCCCGATTGATACTATGCTGTCAAGTGAGCGTGAGCGTTTGCTTGTAATGGAGCAGAAATTACGAGAATCGGTTATAGGTCAGGATGAAGCGATTAAAGGCGTTAGTGATGCGGTTAGAAGATCACGTGCAGGTATTCAGGATATTAACCGCCCGCTTGGTTCGTTCTTATTCTTAGGACCGACCGGAGTCGGTAAAACAGAGCTTACCAAAGCCTTAGCCGCTTTTCTTTTTGATGATCGTAATGCAATACTTCGTGTAGATATGTCGGAATATATGGAAAAACATGCTATTTCTCGTCTGATAGGAGCTCCTCCGGGCTATATCGGATATGATCAGGGCGGGGTACTAACAGAAGCAGTAAGACGCCGTCCTTATCAGGTAATATTATTTGATGAAGTGGAAAAAGCACATCCCGATATTTTTAATATTATGCTACAAATACTTGATGAGGGAAGATTAACCGATAGTCAAGGTATAACGGTTGATTTTAAAAATACTATTATAGTTTTAACATCTAATTTAGGTGCAGAAATACTTGTTAACCAAAAAGAAGGTGAAGATAGTTATAAAGTTAAGGATGAGGTTATGGAGTATGTTAGAGCAGTATTTAAACCTGAGTTTTTAAATAGGCTAGATGAGATTATATTATTCCATCGCCTAAATTGTAACAATATCCACAACATCGTTAAGATACAACTTGAAAGCTTAAAGAAAATTTTACTAGCACAAAATATTACTCTTGAATTTGATGAATCTGCCTTAAATTATTTAGCTGAAAAAGGCTATGATCCAAGCTTTGGAGCTAGACCCTTAAAACGCCTTATCCAGCGAAAAATACAAAATAATTTAGCCAAGATGATTTTAGCAGGCGAAATAAGTAGCGGTAAAATGGTTAAAATAAGTAGAGAAAAAGAAGAGCTAAGGATAAAGCTTGTGAACTAGGTCCAGTTACTAAAATTATTAGTACTTTGAGTTGTTTTGCTAAATACCGTGATTAAGCCCACGGTATGATATTTTGACTATTTTTCGATCTATGCAGGCAATGTCTTTAAAACTTCAGCTAGGTTTATATTTATAAAATTTAGGATAAGATTTAAATCTTATCCTAAATTTAGGGTTAATAACTTTCAATTTCAGCTAAATTTATTACTTCTCCTAAAAATTTATAATAATCACTACTAGTAGAGTTAGGAATTTGTAAGTCAAATAATAGTGCTTTTTCTTCTTTATACGGATCAACTAAGTAAGAGTTTGTAATATCTGTAACTATTGGCGATAAGTAGTTTGTTGTTTCAATAAGTTTATTAATAGCATTTTGTCCGTCCTTTAATATTTTATCGACTAGTTTTTTATCATTATAAAAAGTATTTACAGCACCTATTAAGGTTGTTGATATCTCATATATAATAACACCGTTTTTAATTATATTGGTTATATTAGAGTCTAATTTTGCTGTTTTAGAAAAAATTAAAGAAATAACGGTAGGATATTTATTAAATACATTAGGTAATTCTAAAAAATTATTTACAGCTGAATAGGCAGAATTTGTTGCTTCTGAAAAACAATTAAATGCTTTGTATATATTTTCATAATTGTTATTGCTCATAAACTTACCTCTTTTTTATATAGATAATTACCACGACACATGGTAATTACATATCATACTACTAAATTAAGAAGTGTCAATATTAAAAATAATATAGTAAACTGATTTGAATGCTGTAGCACGTTGTTCGTCGACTCGCGCCTATTATTATAGGCTTCGCTCCTCACGTCTGTCACAAAATGGGGCTGTGTTTACTATATTTCTTCCAAGCTCCAACTAGCTTTTGGACAGAAATTCAAAGGAGTAAATAACTTATTATTGTAATGCTCAAGTCCTGCATATGCAATCATTGCGGCATTATCGGTGCATAAGTGGATAGGTGGATAAATAAGCTGATAACCATATGTTTTAGCACAACTACTTAATATTTCTTGTAAATATTTATTAGCAGCAACACCGCCGGCAATTACTATATTTTTCTTATCACAGTTATTTATCATTTGTTGATATGCTCTAATAGCATCCTGTACCTTACTACTTAGAATTTCTCCTATTGTGAACTGAAAACTTGCCGCTATATCATTAACTACAGCATCATTAATTTCCTTTAGACTCATTATTAAAGTACGTACGGCAGTTTTAAGTCCTGAAAAGGACATATTGCAATTACCGCTGTTAATTATAGGTTTTGGAAATTTATATTTATGAGAATTACCAAGTTTTGCTCTTTTCTCAATTTCAGGTCCTCCGGGAAAAGCTAAATTTAACATTTTTGCTACCTTGTCAAAGGCTTCGCCTACGGCATCATCTATAGTAGATCCTAGCATTTTATATTTTCTGAGTCCTAAGATTGCTACAAATTGGCAATGCCCACCTGAAGCTAGCAAGAGTAAATAAGGATAAGGGATATTATCGGTTAATCTTGCGGTTAAGGCATGACCTTCTAAATGATTAATTGCAATAAAGGGTTTTTTTAAAGCACTGCTTAGCGATCTTGCAAACATTGAACCCACTATAACACCGCCGATTAAACCGGGACCGGAAGTTGCAGCAATTGCACTAATTTCCGTTAATTTGGTATGACTTTCTTTTAAAACACTTTTTAATGCTTTATCTAGATTCGATAAATGAGAACGTGCAGCAATCTCAGGTACTACACCTCCAAAAACTGCATGTTCTGTATTTTGTGAAATGATTATATTAGATAAGATTTCTCGGTTTTCGGTGATTATAGAAACAGCTGTATCATCACAGCTTGATTCTATACCTAAAATTTTTGTCATTCAAATTGAAATTAATTAGATACCTTAAAGGTATTTAATTGATTATACAGCTTATAAATAGATTGTTCAGCATCAATAATTTTTTTATTAACTATTTTTAGTAATTTTTCCGAAGGTTTTTCTGTTATTTGTGTTGCAGAACTTATTTGCTCTGCTAAATTTTTAAGCGATTCTTGTATTTCTACAAAAGATTTTTTAAATTGTTCTTTAATTGTAATAGATGATTCTTCAAGCTCTTTAATTTTTAAGCATAAATTTTCTAGAAGCTGATCTATTTTAGTTTGCATTAAGCTCAATTTATGCTTTTGTTTTTCACTAAGATAGCTTAAAGTTTCTTGCATTTTTGCCTGTATCCGTACTTTTGTAGTACGTTCGAGTTCTGAAGCTAAACCGACTTTACTCATTAAAAATATTATCCATTTGTGAACGTCAAAATGATACCATTTTGCACCGTTACGATAATCTGAAGGAAAAGCATGATGGTAATTGTGCCAATTTTCACCGAGTAAGAATAATGCCATCCACCAAATATCTCCGGCAGTGCCTTTGTAATATTTTTTACTACCGGCAAAGTGGCATAAAGAATTGACGCAGAATGTTGCTTGCTGTTGCAGGAATCTACCGAGTCCCATAAATAAAAATCCTGCATATGCTGATTGCATAGTACCGCCGACTAAATAACCGATAAATAAAGGTACGACAATATTCATAAAAGCTGCTATTTGCCAATAATATTTTAGCTGCCATTTTAATAAATTGTTCTTCCCGTGCTTAGCCCAAGTAATGCGATCAATAGATTTATAACTACCGCTTCCGACTAACATCCATCCTATATGAGACCACATAAAACCTAAAAATTTATTGTCAAATTTTAAAGGAGTATGCGGGTCTTGATCTTTATCTGTAAAAGCATGATGTTTATAATGATTCGATGCCCAAGATAAAGCCGGTCCTTGTAATGTGCCTGCAGACAGCATAACTAAAATAAACTCGGCATATTTATTTATTTTATAAGAATTATGAGACCATAGCCTATGTAAACCGATCCCAACTGTAATATTATTAATATAATAGCTAGCAATTATAAAAATAACTTCAGCTAATCCTATTCCATAATCAAACAAATATTTAACTATAAGAGATATAATAAAAATAGGATAAAATATTAAAGCAAATAAAGCAGGCTTATTTAGTTTACTTAACATAAAATTTACGGTTTTTAGTTATAAAATATATAAATCGGCAACGCAATTTTAAATAAAATCTTATTATAAGTATACATAAACATAATTAACATACTTAACGTATAAATACAAAGAAAATTTTGGCTTATTGAGTTAATTTAAAATTTAGACAACAAAATTCTAGTCGCTATCCTTATTTAAACAATAACCGATAAACCGAACGGTTTTAATAATTAAATTGTCTTTTCCTAAAGTCTCTCTAATCCTATTTATATGAACATCTATAAGACGTTCATTAAAGGCCTCTTCACTTTCCCATAAATTTTATTATTTCTTGACATGAAAATACTTCATTTGGAAACTGAAAAAAGTCGTAAAATTTTAAACTCAGTAGGACCTAGAGGAATATTCAGTCCGTCTTTGTATACTTTTATTTATATTCTTAAATTTAATAATGTTATCTTGTAAAACTGATTTAGAACGTCTTAATAAACTCTTTATAAGCTACTATCTGCTCCGATAAGAAAGGCTTATAAAAAAATAGCACGTTATTCTCTATTTCTATTGAATTTAATTGCTTGTTTGATAATAAAAAGATTATAGGCGTTCTAGAAAATTTATTAATTTTTCTAACGTTATTTATTGTTATTAAAGGATTTTCTTGTAATTCTGCACTAATATCATGATAGCAAGCGGTTGACTAAAAAAATAAGTTAATGCTTTTTCTAGAGTTGAAGCCCTAATTATATTAAAGCCTGCTCTCTCTATATCATTACTTTAAAGAAATATTAACACTTTTTTTATTTTTTTCTTCTATAATTAAAACTTCAGTAATAGCTTATCAAACACTGAATTAATCTCCATTTATAGTCCCTTTGGTGGTTAAAACCTCCATCTCTTCCAGATGGAAAAGCTTTAGCTTGCCATGTGCGCCATAATGCGTTAGCATCACAAGCACCATGAGTTCAATACGTCAGGACATTACGTACTGTTTACTATAGTCGCTATACGTACCTGTATACTTCAAAGGGCTGCCCCGCTGGTTTAAAGCGTAGCAACTCGGCGAAACTCACGTCAAACCATCTAGACGGACGGGGCAATATATGGCGAATTTTTGACTTTAATATTAGGGTTGCCAGACCAGGCGTACCTGTATACTTCAAAGGGCTGCCCCGCTGG
>JAPYLE010000154.1 GCA_027293795.1 Rickettsia endosymbiont of Ixodes persulcatus | reverse complement strand
AGCAGTAAAATTTATGCAGTCAATGTATGAACAATGCTTGAAATTATTTAGAAATACTATGACGCTTGACTGCAACATTTTGCAGCAATTTAATAGTGTTAAATTATTGGATAGTAGCCATGTTATTCTACCTGCCAATATATTTTGATACTTCTCTGTAGATCCCGCTAGGGCGGAAATCCTTACTATTTAACCATCGACTTGCACTATAGTGAGATAGGTTTATTGGACTTACTTCAGATAATGCTTTACCAATATATCTTACGCTACTTGCTTGTAAAAATGATTTATATAAGTCTTTGCTATATTTTGATCTTGCCATCTTAACTAAAACTCTTTTTTGTTAGATTAACATATTTTTTGCTAAGTGCGAAACTCCTGAAAATAACAATTAAACTGCTGATAAATCATTAGTGCTACAGTGTAGTTATGCTATAATTTTTCTAAAATATAATCAGATTAGTCTTTGATAAAAGTTCAGATTCAGATAGAAGTGATGAGTTGACTGTTTATGAATACAAAAAATAAATAAAAAACCAGTAATTGGCTGGAAATTAGAAAAACCTTAAACAGATGTTCTGATGGTGATCTTGCCCAGAACTAAATTAAAAGACCGTCAATATGAAATTAATCGATTATTGAAAATTTATGATGAAGCAGATGACAAATTTACCGATAACGTCTCAACCTTGATCACTCTAGCTTCTGAAACCTATGAAACTTTCAAAGGTTCTGAAATGCCTCAAAAAAACGCAAAATGATAAAATTCGTATTTCAGAACCTGAAGCTTAGAGGCAAAAAACTTGAGCACTCTCTACGTTTCCTGTTCGATATTTTTGAAAAAACGACAACTTGTACCGAATGGCGGATAGGGTGGGATTCGAACCCACGGTACGGTTGCCCGTACGCCAGTTTTCAAGACTAGTGCCTTAAACCGCTCGGCCACCTATCCAAGAAGACTCATAGCAAATAATCTTGTATATTTCAAGGGAAATCTTGAAATATACAAATTTAAATTACAAACCCAAATTGTTCTCTCACTTCATTTACCGTTTCAGAGGCTCTAATTCTTGCCTTTTTTGCTCCCTTGTGAAGTATTTTTAATAAATACTCTTGATTATTCATTAATTCTAAATATTTATCACGTATCGGTTGTAGATTTGTAATAATAATTTCTGCTAAATCTTCTTTAAATTTTGCGAATCCTTGATTTTGATAATTATCAATTATTTTTTCCAAACTTTCTTCGGATAAACTTCTATAAATATCTAATAAATTACTAATTTCAGGTCTTGTCTCTTTATCATAGCTAACAAAGCTTAAATGATCGGTTTTGGCTTTTTTTATTTTTTGATGAATAAGATCGTTATCATCTTTCAAATTTATACGAGAAAAATCTGAAATATCAGATTTACTCATTTTCTTTAACCCGTCCCGCAAGCTCATGATTCTTGTGCCTGAGCCGTTAATTAGCGGTTCGGGTATTTTTAGAATTTCTTTGTTAAATTTCCTATTTATCACACCTGCAATATCTCTTGTTAGCTCTAGATGCTGTTTTTGATCTTCACCTACAGGCACTATATCGGCTTTATATATTAAAATATCCGCCGCCATAAGTACCGGATAGGAAAATAATCCAAGGCACGCTTTTTCTTGATCGCTACCTGCTTTATCTTTAAATTGCATCATTCGCTTTAACCAGCCAAGCGGTGTAACGCAGTTTAGTAGCCAAGCAAGCTCGCTATGCTCTTTTACCATACTTTGTGCAAAAATTGTTACTTTGTCGGACTCTAGCCCTGCTGCCATATAGATTGCAAGAACCTCCATAATTGAATTATTAAGTTCTGACGGCTTAATATCAACCGTGATAGCATGCAAATCTGCTAGGAAGAAAAAACAATTATATTCTTCCTGCATTTTAACCCAGTTTCTGATTGAACCTAAGTAGTTACCAAGATGTAAAGAACCGGTTGCTTGCACACCGGAAAGAACAGTTTTTTTCATTATAATAGCTTTTTATTTTACTCATTGTAAAATTATGTTATAAATACCATTTTAATTAATATAATTATTTTAATAATGATGCTTTGGCGTTTAAGAATTTTATCATTTTACGGATTATTATCGTTATTTACATTTATTTTCTTTCTTATATGTTACATACCAGTAACATTTTTCAATGTCAACTATCAAATAAGATATAAAATTGCCCTTATCTTCTCTTATGCTTTTGTGTGGCTTGCAAAAATTTGTTGCGGTCTTAAATATGAAGTAGAGGGGCTTGAGAAATTACCGAAAACAATCTCAATAGTTGTGTCTAATCACCAATCCTTTTGGGATCAAATGTTTATGCAGTTGATTATTCCTAAACATTCTTGGGTATTAAAGCGTGAATTATTTAATATACCCTTGCTTGGTTGGGGGCTTCGGATGGTTAAACCGATTGCGGTGGATCGAGGTACTAATAGCTCGGTTGCTCAGATTTTAAGAGAAGGTCAGGAAAAAATAAAAGAAGGATTATGGTTAATAATATTTCCGGAATCAACCAAAGTCCCGCCTGATAGAACGGTAAAATTTAAGCCAAGTGCCGTAAAGCTTGCTTCAATTACTAAAGTTCCAATTGTGATGATGGCTCATAATGCCGGTTTATTTTGGCCTAGAGGTTTTTGGTTTAAGCAGCCTGGAACTATAAAGGTAAAAATTATTGGAGTAATAGAAAAAGAAGAGGTAGAGCAAACAGATGTACGTATACTTAATGATAAGGTTGAACAAATAATTAATAGTGAAAAACAAAAATTATTAGGTTTTAAAAATAATTAGTATTATCATAAAATTACTAACTAGTTTTTATGGAGGTATTTATGGTAAGTACAGCACCGTTAAAATTAATTGCGGTTATCGATAGTAAGCAAATGATGCTTTACGACGCTCAAGGAGTTAAAATTACTACTAATAAACCTTTAAAATTATCTTTGGATTTAGAGGAACATCACCACCATAGAGAAAAAAGACAAAGCTTTTACCAAAATAAATCTACACCGGGATCATCGTTTGAGCCTCATACTTCTCTCAGAGAAATAGAACATCAAGAAGCAGCTAAAAGTGTTATTAAGCATTTAGAAAAAATAGCAGGGAATGATCAAGCTAAATATAAGGAATTGATTATTGTAGCAGAACCGCAAATGCTTGGATGTGTTAGACAAGAACTAAAAAACGTTTTAAAAAAGATGATTACTAAAGAAATCGCTAAGGATTTAGTACAACATAGCGTAGATGCAGTCGAGCGAGCAGTATTTTCTTAGATAAGTGAATAGCAAATCACTTTTGTAATTTGCTACTGGTGCTATAATATGGTTTAAAATAAATCTGAATGAGTTCCGGTACGCTCAAAAATAATTGAATCTTCATCAATTTTATAAATTAAGAGCCAATCAGGCTCTATATGGCGTTCTCTTCTACCAATAAAATTGCCAATTAAGTTATGATCTCTATATTTTACAGGTAAAGGGCTTTTGGTAGATAATAATGCGATTTTTATATCATGCTCAAAAGAATTTGTATATATCAACTTTAACACAAACTAGATACCTAACTTATTAAACATTTCTTCTGTATTATTTGAGATAGTTAACCCAATTTGCTTATCTGTATATTTAAAAGTTCTTATAGTCTTTTCATTAGGAATCTTAACATGTGGCTTGAAAGGCAAACCGCCGCTATTTATACATTGATTTAGGAATATTCTCATGGCTTCCGATATAGTTATGCCATTTGTTTAAATATTGTTTCTGCTTCTACCTTTATATCTTCCGAAACACGTAATCTAATATCTACCGTATTCATAATATGGCTCTATTTAGTTATATCTGCTATTTTAGTATATATGGCGGCGTACGTCAATACAATCATATTTTAACGATAGTGGCTTAAAATATACAGGAGTTTCGCACTTAGCAAAAAATATGTTAATCTAACAAAAAAGAGTTTTAGTTAAGATGGCAAGATCAAAATATAGCAAAGACTTATATAAATCATTTTTACAAGCAAGTAGCGTAAGATATAGTGGTAAAGCA
>JAPYLE010000153.1 GCA_027293795.1 Rickettsia endosymbiont of Ixodes persulcatus | reverse complement strand
AAGCACCGCAACCTTTATACATATCCGCCATATTGGCAGGTAGAATAACATGGCTACTATCCAATAATTTAACACTATTAAATTGCTGCAAAATGTTGCAATCAAGCGTCATAGTATTTCTAAATAATTTCAAGCATTGTTCATACATTGACTGCATAAATTTTACTGCTATAGCTAGCCATAGGAAATAGGTACAGTTAAATAAACTTTAGTACGTGTTCTACAGCCATACTGATATCTTTGAATTGCCCCGTAACTTTTCTTATTTCATTCTTAAATCGTAACTGTAACTGCTTGCCATAACTTATTTATTATTATTTATAACATATATATTAGCATAGTATGTACCTATTTACTATGGTCTAGCTATACATTAGAAATTAAACAAAAATTACAAAAAAGAGTTTTAAATAAAATATTTATTAATGCTGTTAAAGGAAAATGGAGTAGGTTCTCGATTTTAGGAAATTGGGGAGTGAAAGGTTATTTAAGCGACAATTACTTAGCAAAGCAATAGGGGCTTTATCTAATGCTAAGAATATAGAAATAGCCAAAATGTTGTGCTTTAAAGCAATCTGCCTAGGAGCGATGAACAAGCCCTAATAAAAAACTTCACTTGTGTAAAAGAATCTGCTAGAGCTTATCCTGAACTAACAAACAAGATAACAAATGAGCATCCTGAATATTTTATTGACGGTTCAATATTACGGGGGTATGTGTTAATGATGAAGCAATTTTAAACAAATTGCTAGATAGTGGTTAGTGTGACTATGTAACTTTATCATCATTATGGGAAAAATCAGATTTATCCATTAAATTTTTAGCAATGTTGCTCTCTGAAAGCTTAACTGATTGAAAATATCCGGAGACAAGTTTTATCACTTCATCACAAAATTCATCTTGTAATTCTTTACTTGCGATTAATTTTTGGTTTTGAATTAATTTCATAGCGTCAGATTTTTTATGCTCTAAAAATCCTTCAATTTCTTTAGTTTTTTCTTGCATGATTTTTTTTGTAACTTCATTGCTTTCTTCTATCATTTGAGAGCGTAAAGTTTCTAATTTCTTTATTTGTGCGTTAGTTTGTTCAAAGAGTAAGGTAGCGTCTTCTTTTAACTTTTCAGCTTTTAGAACTCTTTCTTGGACTTCTAAAATCTTAGCATCTAAAGAATTTAAAATAGCTTTTTTTGCCGGTCTATAAATTAAATATACAAAAATTACAAAACTAACGGCAAGCCAGAAGCTTTCATCTAGGAAATTCATTATTTTATTTTTTTTAGTAAATCTACATCTGCTTTAGTTCCGGCTACTTTTTCAATAATATTAACTGCAAGTTTTATGATTGCTTTGCTTTTATTAGTTCTAAATTGCTTAGCAGCTAAATTTATATCTTCAATATTTTGATTTATAGAATTTTTTAAATCTTGTTCTAGATTCTTTTTTTTAATTAAGCATTCTGATTCTAAAGAGTCTATTTTTTCTTTTTTTAGCCTATCTATTTCGGTATTTGTTTTTTCTATTTCCTCATTATAATATTTATTTAGCTTTTCTGCTTCTAAGGTCAGTGTATCGGCTTGTGTAATATTATCTTGAATATTTGTCTGTCTATTATTAAAAATTTCTTCGGCTTTTGGAGTGATAAGTTTATAAACAAAGATATACAATAAGCCGAAAGTAACGATAAGCCAAAAAATTTGCGAATAATAGGTAGCAATATCAAATTGAGGCATCTTATTTAAAAATGAATTTTAAGAAAAAATAAGTAACATGGCAATCACAAAGGAAAAAAGCCCCATTGCTTCAGCAAGACCTGCTCCAATAAGAGCCATTCTTTGTAAGCTTTCTGCAGCTGAAGGGTTTCGTGCTATTGAACTAAGTAGAGAGCTAAATATATTACTAACGCCTAGAGCCGCACCGTACATACCGACAGCCATAAGCCCTATACCAATAAATTTTAAAGAAACTATATCCATAAGAAATTCCAACTTTAATTAAAAATATTTAAGACTTCTTACAAACTCGCTTATAGAGGGGAATTTGTATGTCGATCCGGTACTCGAATCCTCACGTACGTGTTTGTGTACGCTGCGGTTCTGCATTCCGTGTCTCCTTCAAATTCCCCTCTATAAGAGAGTTTGTAAGAAGTCTAGTGTAAATTAATAGCATCATTAAGATACATACAAGACAAAATAGTAAAAATATAAGCTTGAAGTACTGCAACAAAAATTTCAAACCCAATCAGTATAACCATAAGAGGGATTGGTAGAAATTTCAAGTAAATCATTAATGCACCGGTAAAACCGGCTATTACTTTTAATAAAACATGCCCCGCCATCATATTAGCAGCAAGTCGCAAAGATAAACTAACCGGTCTTGCTAAATATGTAAACAGTTCAATTACTATCATTAGCGGTGCTAACCATAAAGGAGTACCGTGCGGTAAAAAAAGAGTGAAAAAACGTAAGCCGTGTTTTACAAAACCGACTATAGTTACCGTTAAAAATACTAAAATTGCCAAGGCAAAAGTAACAATAATATGACTAGTAGCAGTAAAGCTATAGGGTGTCATACCAAGTAAATTACAGAATAAAATGAAAATAAATAAACTAAAAACTAAGGGAATAAATTTATGTCCTGTTGCTCCTATATTCTGATTTAACATGTCAGCTACAAGATTATAAACTATTTCAGCACTTACTTGTAATCTAGAAGGTACTAACTTCCGGTTATAAAAAGCTAAGTAAAAATAAGTTAAAGCTAAGATGCTAGCAAGTAACATATAGATACTCGAATTAGTAAAGCTGACGTCAAAACCGAAAATTTTGATTTCTATCAATTTTTTGATATCAAATTGTACTAAAGGGCTATGAGTCATTTCCTTACCTTTTATTATTTACTTTTTGCCTTATAATATTAAAACCAGCAATCATTCCTATTATTGTAAATATAATAAGAAACAAAGGCTTAGAATTAAAGAACTTATCCGTGAATATTCCACTCACGACACCTACCATTGTACCTGAAACTAAATCTATAGCGATAGTGAATGGACTAATTTCTTGCTGAACTTTAGAATTAGAAAGGTTAGAAGTTTTTAAGTCTTTAATTCTTGCTTTGATATTGTTTAGTTTTTCCGTATCCACAGCTATACTCGTTTAATTTGAAAAATTGACTACGTTATCTGTATAAGTTCTGCGGTGCTCACGTACTAAACGTACGCTCCGCTCCTCGCCTTATAGACTCCTTGCTCTTTTCCAAATTAAACTTCGTCTAGCAATCATAATATTAAATTATAAATTCGTCTCATTTTTTGCTTTTTCTTTTTGCTCATCTAAAGCTTTATCCACTGCCGTAGCAATATTATCTATACTATAATTTCCGGTTTGTACTCCGTTAACGAAAAAAGAAGGAGTGCCTATAAATTTTGGTGCTTTTGCTACAAAATTAGTATTAGCAATTAGTGTTTCAGTAATTTTGTCGCTATTTAAGCATTGTTTATATTCTTCCGGAGAAATGCCGCCAAGCTGACCTATATCGGTTAATAATTCTCTGTATTTATTGCTATATGCCCACTTATCTTGTTGTTTTAATATGATATTATGAAACTGTACAAAACTATTTATATCACCCTTGCAACGGGCTAAAATTGCAGCGTCTAAATCTTGTTTTGTAGCAATAAATTCACGAACCACATATGCAATTTTATTAGTATCGATATATTTTTTCTTAAGTTCCGGAAAAATGGTCTGGTGATAATAAGCACAATGTGGGCATGTAGGAGAAAAATACTCGACTACTATAACATTTGATTTTTTGTTACCGAGAACCATATCATTATCATCAACTTTAAAAGTGACTTTAATAGGCTTTATTTCAGGATTTTTTTGTTCTTGTGAATCCGGCGTTGATACTTCATTAGTCTGATTATTATCATTAGCAGGTACTATCGATTCAGCTGCATTTTCAGAATTTACGGCTTCTTGATTTATTTCTTGAGAAGTTTCGTTATTTTGTACGGTTTCTTGCTCTATTATTTGTTTCTCCTCATGGTTCTTATCTTGTGCTTTTTCTTCTGAACAGCTACTCAAAAATAATAAAAATATTAGCACAATAAAAATACTTCGCATATTTATTCTTACCTTAATATTAACGTTAACTTTATTTACAATAAGATTGTATCAATTTTATTTCAATAAAAATATCTACTTTATAATAAAAGTAAAATATGCTATGCTATAGAAAATAATGTCTAACATTAAGTTCTTAGGCACTAAAACCAACCACCACGGAGGAATTAATAATGGCAAATACAACACAATCCGAACATAAAACGGAACAAAAATCCGAGTTTAAAATAGGGCAACGAATTGTCTATCCTGCACATGGAGTGGGTGAAATAACAAATATAGAATATTATACTATAGCAGGTACTGAAATTAAAGTATATGTAATTTCCTTTTCTCAAGCTAAAATGACGTTAAAAGTTCCGGTTAATAGGGCTACAATTGTCGGTCTTAGAGCGGTCGCAAGCAGAAAAGATTTAGATGTCATATATTCGATTCTTCAAGGTAAACCAAAACAAGGAAATAGAATGTGGAGCAGAAGAGCACAAGAATATGAAGGCAAAATTAACTCAGGTAACATTGTAGCTATAGCTGAAGTATTACGTGACTTACATAAAAATGTCGATAATGATCGTTCTTACAGTGAAAGAACACTCTATGAATCAGCTTTAAATAGACTTGCAGGCGAACTTGCTATCCTTGAAAACATACATCCAACCGAAGCAATTAATAAGTTAGTTGAAGTATTGCGTGAAAAATTAGTAGCGTAGCTGCACTTTTTGTCATTGCGAGTAGGCATTGTTGCGTGGATCGAAAAACATGCTCTAGGTCATCCCGTGGTCAAGCCACAGGATCCAGAAAACAACTTAAAGTAATAATAATTTTAGTACTTTTAACTGGATCCCGCGATCAAGTCGCGGGGATGACAACAGAAAGCTTAGCCACGCAACAATGCCTACTTGCAATGACGACAAAGCCATAATAACTTACCCTACTAAAAGATAGTTCATTCGGAATTTCTCAAGGGACGCAGCGACTATATAGTCAATAAATTCTTTTAACAATTTTGGATCAGTTACTTCCTGTCCTTTATCGTCACGAGCAGTTAAGAGTTTTGAATTAATCTTTTCAAGAATTCCTTTTTTAATATCATCAATATTATGCGTACCGTCTAACATTTCTAAAATATATTTTTCATGTAATGCTATACCTATCATATCATTAAGTCTATTAGTGATGCTAAACACATTAGTTGCATTATTAAAATGTGCTTGTCGTGCTTGGTATCTTGCAAATTCACCGGTTTTAGGTTTTTCGGTGATAGTAGCTACAGTATGTGGTTTGGTCTCAAATATTTTTAGATAACCTTGAAAAATGAATTTGATAAAATGTTGCTCTAGTGCAGCTAGGAAATCTTGTAATCGATATTTACCAAGCTTTTTTAAAGCTTCTTTTGCTGTTTGTTCTAAGCTTATCGGATTGCTAATATTTTCAGCATATACATATAAAATAGCTTTTATAATCGGTGAAGTGCTTGAAATAAAAGGGTCAGGTAAATTTTCATAATAAAAGCTGATATTTTCTTGTTCGTTAGTTAAGTCAACCTCTTTTTCCAGAGTTACCGGTCTAATATTAAGGCTAGTATAAAACTCTTTTAAATTGTTAAATTCAATTTTTCTGTTTATAGGTATGTTTTTATGACATAACAATGTCGAGCGAAACTTTCTATTAGTAATAAAATCCATATATTGTTCCGTACGAACAATATCATTAATAGCTTGTAGCTTTTCTGCTGCCTTAGCAGGTAAATTACCGATAAACATTGAAGCAAGCGACGTATCTCCTAAGTAATTTAAATGATTTTTTTGAGCTTTTTCTATGAATTGGTAAAAATATGTACCTGTATTAATTTCGCCTAAATATTCATGTAGTACGTATGAATCAGTATATGCAGATAATAATTTTGTTTCGTCACGTAAAAAGCTAGAATAAGGCGTTATAGAACTTTCTAATGAGTCATTGATAAACTTTAAAAGTAATCTAGCTTGCTGTAACTTATCGTGGCTATTATTAAAAAGTTCTGAGTGAAACATCATCATTTCACGTATTGTTCTCTGCATATTCCAACCAGGCAGAGTATTATAACTTACAAAAGCTATACCGTTTGGATTTAGCAGCTTATTACAAACTTCAAGTATTTTATTTTGTACTTCTTCAGGTACCCATGAATATACGCCGTGACAAACTATGTAATCAAACTTACCGTATGACTCGTCAAGGTCCAATATAGATAATGCCTTTAGTTCGGCATTTTTTATTTTCAAATCACTGATAATTTTTTTGCCTAATTCTATTTGTGTTTTGGATAAATCAACACCAAGAGAATTTGATTTAGGATATGTTTCAGCAAAGTTAAGTAGATTAACTCCAACCCCGCAACCGATATCAAGTATTTTAGCAGTTTCAAGAGGTGGTGGATTTAGCCCAAATAGCTTGCCGATAGTTCTTAAATACGGCGGAGAAGTATAACTGAAAGTAAATGGGGAATAAGGTACTTCATCATAGGATATTTTATTGGTTTGTTTTGTCATAGTAGTTACATAAATTAAAAATTAATTTTAAGCAGTTTCAAAAGATTAAGCAATACATTTATTAAATTTAATTAGATATTTTTATATTTAATGACTATACTTTAAGTACTATATAACCTATATTAGTGGTCATATAGATTTAAGGTAAATGTTAATTATATTCATATTATGAAAAATAGTAATGTTCAAATATCTGCTACCGAGTTTAAAAAGCATTTCTTAAATCTAGTTGATCAAGTTAAAAGTAAACATAATTCTTTTATTATAACCAAAAGAAAACCGCCGGTTGCTAAGGTAGTACCTCCAGAGATTGATGCCAAAGAAAGTTAACCACCCTGCATTGCAAATGCAGGGTGGTTAACTAACTATTTATGATTGAGCAATTTATGCAATTTAAGGAAATAAATTTATTTGATGGAGGGGGGTTATGGTACTTTTTTGGTGGATTGAATGCGTTTTTCGAGCCATGCAATAACACTTTATTCATCATCTATATTAAAAACTTGAGAAAATACAGCCTCATCATCGTTAGAATCATTCAATTTCTCAAGAGAGTTTTTGAAATTATTTAAGTCTTTATTTTCAAATATTTCAATAGATTTTAAAGTCTCGTTTGGAATTATAACTATAATATTTTTACTTAATTCATCTAAATAATCAGTGGTGACGGAAACTTTCAGCACTCCTGAATATTTGCTCTGTTTGCTACTTACTATAAAATCTTTTAAAGATTTACTTTTAAAATAATTTTCAGAAGTAAAGATCATTGTTATAAAAATAGTACTACCGAGATAGTAAGACCTACGGCAAATCCTGCTAATAGCCCTAAGAATCTGTCAATAAAACCGTTTCTCATAAACGAAATTATAGCATGAAATTTGTAAACTATAAAAACACATAAAATTGAAGAAATAACATAAGATACAACACCGGCAATAATTATTCTTATAACCTCATTATCCATATATTTCCCGATTAATTCAGAAATATATGGATATAAGAAATATGCTATATAGAAGTAATAAAACCGAGTATTCTAGTTGAAAAGCTGATTATGCCTTGATATAACCCAAAAAATGAGAAAATAGTAATATTAAAAAATGTGATCATTATTGTTAACTTCTATTGAATAATTTGATTTGAATCTTATATATTAATTATTATAATTAAAGTTTTATTTATGAGTGATAAAATTTTTCATAACTTATCCGGTAAAACACTCGTTGCTACACCGCGTGTAATTACAAAGGGTATTTACCATAAGTCCTTAATTTATATGTTATCACATACGGAAGAAGGAGCAATAGGATTAATTTTTAATCGTTTAGTAAATCATATAAATTTAAAATCATTTTTTAAAATAAAAAATGACGAAATAACAAACCCCGTTATGGTTCCTATATATCTTGGCGGACCCATAGAACATGAAAAAGGGTTTTTTCTTCATTCTAGCGATTATAATAAAAATTTGTTATTGGATTTCCATAATGATTTAGCAGTAAGCTCTAATTTAGAAATTTCGGAAGATATAGCTTTCGGTAAAGGACCTAAAAATAGCTTATTCATTGTCGGTTATACCGCATGGAAATCGGGGCAGCTTGAAGAAGAATTAGAAAAAAATCTATGGCTGGTTATGGATTGTGATAAAGAATTTATTTTTGCCGATAATCCTGAAAGTAAATGGCATAATGCATTAAAGCACTTAGGTATTGATGAAATACATTTCTCATCACAAATAGGAAATGCTTAGATAATGTCATTGGGTATGGCTCATATGTCATTCCTGCGAAAGCAGGAATCCACAATCAAAAGCACAAATACCATTGGTATTTAAACTGATATGGTTAAATTGTCTCACTTTTTTCTGGATTCCCACTTTTAGCTAGGAATAACATTTTTATAGTCCCTTTGGTGGTTAAAACCTCCATCTTCCAGATGAAAAAGCTTTAGCTTGCCATGTGCGCCATAATGCGTTAGCATCACAAGCACCATGAGTTCAATACGTCAGGAAATTACGTACTGTTTACTATAGTCGCTATTATACAGTCTGGTAGACATTGTGTGTGCAAGGA
>JAPYLE010000152.1 GCA_027293795.1 Rickettsia endosymbiont of Ixodes persulcatus | reverse complement strand
TGAGAAAAAATTACGCAACTATGTAAAGAATCAAGGGGTGGATCGACCATCATATAAAGCTTTTCATCAGAAGCAACTAAAACTTTTTTAGATACCTCGCAGCTCTGCTGCGAGGAGTATCATTAATTGTTTCATCCGGTTCTAAAGCAACGATTAAGTATTTGCCTTGTTTTTTAGCTTTGCGTAAAAATTCTATATGACTGTAATGTAATAAATCAAAACAACCGCCTACTAGAACTATTTCACTATTTATAGGACAGTTTTTATTTAAAGAAATATTCTCATAATATTATATTTGGGGCAATTTGACAGCATTATGGTTAGATGAACAGGAGATAAGATTTATAAAAATTAACAAAAATAGGGAAAATTTAGGCATAATCTTCATCTTTATAAATTAATAAAAATTAACTTATATAAAAAATTTAATTTTAATCAATAAAAAACTAATAAACCAGAAATAAAACAAAATTTTACAATTTTCTATTGTAATTTATTTGTATATAGTTCATATTATTATTAGTAATGAAAAATTGATTCAAATAATCTTCAGAGCAATTTTAATGAATGATACCGCACTATCTTATGATTTTAATGATATATTACCATCATCTTTTATTAGTGCACGTCTTAGGAAAACCCTCACCTCTGCCTCCTTATTATTATTTATAGGATTAGTTGTTTTTGTCTCTTTTGCAGTTAATAATTATGTTAACAACACTTTATCCATAACTTTAGTACAGCCTGATAGTAGTGAAGAAGAAACGATTTCATTTAAAGAAGTAGTAGTAAAAAAAGGCGATACTATAAAGTCAATTTTGATAGAACAAAATATCCCTAAAAATGAAATAGAAAAAATTGTAAATTTAGTAAAAGAGGGTAAATTATCGTCTTCACTTAAAATAGGGCAACAAATTACTTTTGAATATGAAACAAAAATTACCGAAAACGAGGATGAAGATTTAACCTCAGAGGTAACGTTCTTAAATAAAATCGTCATAATTATTGATAAGCTAAAAACTATTGAAGTAATTAGAGAAAGTGATAATTTTAAAGTTGAAGAAATTGTAGTACCTTTAAGTAAAAAAGTTGCTAAATCTTCGGTAAGTATTGAATCAAATTTTATGTCTGCCCTTAAAAAACTGGGTTTATCGAATAATAGTATAATAGAGCTGATTAATGCTTATGCCTATCAAATCGATTTTCAGCGTCAAATAAAAAGCGGTGATACTGCAACCGTAATAACAGAAAAATACGTAACGGAAGGCGGTAAATTTTCCCACCACGGTAAAATTCTATATGTTTCATTAAACCTTTCAGGAAAAGAATATAATATATATCGTTATTCCCATGATAATAACGCAAATAACCATGCATTTTTTTCCGAAGACGGTAAAAGCGTAAAAAGAAGCTTACTTAAAACTCCACTAAAAGTTATAAAAGTTTCTTCACATTACGGTAATAGAAAACATCCGATACTCGGTTATACTAAAATGCATAAGGGAGTTGACTTTGCAGCTCCAACCGGTACGCCTATATATTCCGCAGGAAACGGAGTTATAACGGAAATAGGTTGGAAGTCAGGTTATGGAAAATTTATTCAAGTAAAACATAGTAGTACGCTATCTACTGCTTACGCTCATGCTTCAAATTTTGCAAAAAATTTAAAAGTGGGAAGCATAGTAAAACAAGGGCAGATCATAGCATATGTCGGAAGTACGGGTAGAGCTACAGGGCCACATTTACATTATGAAGTTAAAATTGACGGTAAACACGTTAATCCTATGTCGGTTAAAACAACACCAGGTATAGAATTAAACGGAAAAAATTTAGAGAAATTTAAACAATTTAAAAAAGAAATAAAAACTTTAAATGTTAAGCTTGATAAGGAATTGCAAGCTGATAAAACAGTTGAGTTTTTTTGTAATACTCGGTGAATTTCAAAAAGAGCTAGGAGTTCACAAGGCGAGGTGAACTGCGTATACTGAATACGTGAGAACTGAAGCTCTTGTAGAATGACAACGCCAATTTTTGAAAAACGCTCGATGTCATTCCGTTGATCGCAGGAATCCAGTAAAATATATAAAGAACTTGTTTTTTATATATTTATTTTATAAAATACGTAATTTTTATACTAATATTAAGTAAGGTTATTTTTACTGGATTCTCGCTTTTAGCTAGGAATGACAAGAGCCATCTATTCATTACTCATTCACAAAACCCCTATGCTTTTACTACTAAAAAAAATCTATCTAATATTTGCTCGTAGTAGTCGTACAATAATAACATTAGTTATTATTGATCAGTTAAGCAAATGGTGGTTTATTGATAATTTAAGATGGAAACCTGGTTTAATGCTCAAGGTTACTTCTTTCTTAAACATGGTTTATACTTGGAATTACGGCATTAGTTTTGGATTAATGCGTGAATACTATCAATATAGTAATGCTGTTTTTATGTTAACAAACTCGATTATAGTCTGTTACTTATACTACCTAATGGTGTGTTCAAAAACGATTGGGGGCTTTGCAGGTTATAGTTTTGTAATTGGCGGTGCCGTCGGTAATCTAATTGATAGATTTTTTAGAGGAGCGGTATTTGATTTTATTCATTTTCATTATAAAAATTATAGTTTTCCCGTATTTAATTTAGCTGATTGCTTTATTACAATAGGAGTAATTATCTTAATAGAAGATTATTATAGTACTAAAAAAGTTATTGAAGAAAAGGCTAAAGAGAATTATGATAATGCTCAAATTGAAGCTATGGCTGAAAAAATTCGTAACACCGATCATAACGGTGACAGTAAAATATAATTTTAATTAAAGGTGTTTAAGTGAAAAAGATTTTTTTATTATTTACTGTTTTGTTAATTACTTCTGCTTGTAGTAAAAAATTAAAAGAAACCTTAGGTATATCAACAGCCGGACCTAATGAGTATCAAGTACAGCGCGCTAAAGCACTGGAAGTTCCTCCTCATTATTATTTACCCGATCCTGGGAATAGTCAACCAACTTATAATAATATAAAAGGACAAGATGAATTTAATGAAGGGGAACAAGCATTAATGCAGGAGATAAATTAGTATACTCGATGAACTTCAAAAATTGGCGTCCGTCATCCTACAAGAGCTATGGTACTCACGTATTAAGTATACGCTGCGTTCCTCCCCTTGTGGATTCCTTGCTCTTTTTGAAGTTGATCTTCGTCTACCTGTTCTTGGATACTAAGCTGCAATGTTCTTTCAAATTAACTCATGAATTCTCATACAAAACAAAAAATAGGTGTTTTTGGGCTTGGTAAAACTGGTATGTCGGTTTATGAGGAATTGCAAAATAAATATGATGTAATTGTCTATGATGATTTAAAAGCAAATAGAGATATGTTTGAAGAATTATTTGGAAAAAATCTTATTGCTGCTTTATCTGATTCAAAATGGCAAGATTTAGATAAAATTGTCTTAAGCCCTGGAATTCCGCTTACTCATGAAATAGTAAGCATTGCTCATCATTTCAATATATCAATTACTTCTGATATAGATTTATTATTTGAAAAATCAAGAAATTTAAACTTTATCGCCGTAACCGGTACAAACGGTAAAAGTACTACTACTGCTTTAATAAGCCATATTTTAAATAGTAATGGTTTAGACTACCCGGTTGCGGGTAATATCGGGGTTCTGGCTTTAAAAGCCAAAAATAGTAAGGACGGATATATACTTGAATTATCTTCTTTTCAGCTAGATTTAGTGAAAACCTTTACAGCTAAAATAGCAGTACTTCTTAATATTACTCCCGATCATTTGGATAGACATAAGGACATGAATGGCTATATTACGGCCAAATCTAAGATTTTTGATCGAATGGATAAAAATAGTTATGCAGTAATTAATATTGATAATGATTGTTGTCGTGAAATTTTTATGACATTGCAGCAAGAGCAGCGTATAAAACTAATTCCCTTTTCTGTTACCAAAACTCTTGAAAAAGGTATATTGGTAGTTAATGATATAATCAACGATAATTTTTTCGGTAATAGTACCTTTAAATTACCATTTAATAAAAACTTGCAGGGAATTCATAATTGTGAAAACATTGCAGCAAGTTATGCAGTAGCTAAGATAATGGGATTAAAGCCTACAAAGATAATTGAAACTATAAGTAGTTTTCAAAGTTTACCTCATAGAATGCAATATATCGGTAGTAGAAATAATATAAGTTTTTACAATGATAGTAAAGCAACAAATGCCATATCTGCCTTGCAATCAATTAAGGCACTTGATAATATTTATTGGCTTGTAGGAGGAATACCAAAAGAAGGGGGGATTGAGGAAATAAGGCCTTATTTTAACAGAATTAAAAAGGCTTATTTTTATGGACAAGCTAAAGAAATGTTTGCAGATATGGTTAAAAATATAGTAGATTTTGTAATATGTAATGATCTTAGGCAGGCTTTTGATCTTGCTTATAAGGATGCAGTAGGTGATAATGCAGAAGTGAAAAATATTTTGCTAGCACCTAGTTGTAGCTCATATGATCAGTTTAAAAATTTTGAAGAGCGTGGAGAGTTGTTTATCAAATTATATTTGGAAAAAGCCAAAAATAAAAAAAATATTATATAGGTTTAATTGCAATAAAAAACTATATTGTATAAGTCCTTATATCTAGTCCTTGTAATTCATTTAAATATTCTTCTAAAGTTACTAGATTAATAGCAGTAATTGCTCCCCTTTGATTGATTTCATTATTGATTAATTTTTTTGTTAAGATAATTGTAGGAATAGTAGGTATATATGGACCATGATTTTTTTGCTATAATAAACCATTTTACCGTTTTTGATTTTCTGTTTTTATCTTGACCTTTAATGATTATATGCATCCCCCCTTTATCACTACCGAAATAGTCAAATAACCTACTTAACTTAAGTAATAATTTTGCATAGTTTTCTAGATGCTTTATTATTTTAAATCTTACAAGCCAAGATAAAATCCACATACCGAAATGTAAGGTAATACTTTCCATTCCGGCAGAGAATTTTATAGATTTTAACCCGTAATATTTAGGTAATAAGTTAAGGTCCGATACATCACAGTTTGCCATCCAGCGTTTACCTATTATAGGATAAGTTTGTAAATATAAATCCTGCCATCCGTATGTTTTATATTTTGTGCCTGGATAAAAATTTAACGGTTTACCTAAATAACTTAAGACGGCAGCAGTTGTTGCAAGATCTTTTTCTGTTTTTTGTCCTGGTGTTATACCAAATATTAGAATCCATAGAATTAAATTCATGTTTATAATATTCTAATACAGCTGAAGATAAGCATAGTACGGTACTTGCTCCGGTAATAGCTAGACATTTTTTTGTTCTGCCATATTATTTAAATTTGTAGCAAATTCGCTTACAAATCTTCTGCAATCAGCTAAATCAATGTAATGTATACCAAGTATAATACTAGCTAGTGCTACGTTATAATTATTTTTTTGGAAAGGACCACAAGTATTTATAACAATAAAAGGTTTTAATTTTTGTAATTGTTCCGTAATTTCTATATTTATGTCAAAAGTAGCTAACCGTAATAAGATATTAGGATGATTTTGTTCTATATCATGTTTTAATAATTGTAAATTTTGTTTGTCAGGACCTGCAAGGATAAGTTGTAAAGGTATAGGAATTAGCCATTTCCCTAAATATAAAACATATCCTCCATAATCCATTTTATTATTTTCAAGAAGATATAGTAGTTTGATGGCGATTCTAAATCTTGTTAATTTAATTATTATATTATCTTTGATAAGAATCATTTTTGAATAAAAGTGATAAGCCAGTCTCTTTTTATAATAAAAAATACGATGCATTAAAATTATAGGTGAAGTTTTATCACTTGTTAGTATCACATCAACGGGAATATCATTTCCCGGATATGGAGTAAGAGCCCCTACTGCTCTAAAGAAAGGAGAAAACACTGAAATATTTTTGATATAGCTAGACCATAGGAAATAGGTACAGTTAAATAAACTTTAGTACGTGTTCTACAGCCATACTGATATCTTTGAATTGCCCCGTAACTTTTCTTGTTTCGTTCTTAATCTTAACCAAAGCATTTATTGAACTACAGAAAAGGTCAAGAGAATTATTCCTGTCTATTACTGGACGTCTTAACGATTTAAAGGATTTCTCTTTTAGCTTTATTGAACTACCTAAATTTAATATCAATAAAATTGAAGACTTAAAAACTATTACCGAAAAATGGTGCTATTTTTTTAAATATGCTGCTAACACAAGTGAAGCTGACCTGCAG
>JAPYLE010000151.1 GCA_027293795.1 Rickettsia endosymbiont of Ixodes persulcatus | reverse complement strand
TTCTTAGGTGAAATGCCGTTAATTCAGCCTACTTTCAGTGAGGAATCAAAGTTAATTTTAGATTGGGCAGACGAAATTAGCAGCTTAAAAGTTCGTGCAAATGCTGAAACGGTTAATGATGCTTTAGTATCAATAAAGTTTGGGACTCAAGGTATAGGTTTGTGTCGTAGCGAACATATGTTTTTCGATAAAAATAAAATTCCTTTAGTAAGGGAAATGATTATTGCTCCCGATATAGAACGAAGAAAGCTTGCCGTGCAGAAATTATTACCTCTACAAACTGAGGATTTTAAGGCTTTGTTTAGAGTAATGAATGGAAAACCGGTAAATATTAGATTACTTGATCCGCCATTGCATGAGTTTTTACCTACCACCGTAAAAATTGCTTCTATTTGCATTTGGTAAATTTCCGGTGAACATATACCAAGTCTACATCCACGATGACCAAGCATAGGATTTACTTCATGCATAGCATGAAGACGCTGATTAATCATAGATAAAGGTAAATTTAAGCTATTTGCCAAATTCTTTTTATCTTCTTCGGTGGTAGGTAAAAACTCATGCAATGGCGGATCAAGTAATCTAATATTTACCGGTTTTCCATTCATTACTCTAAACAAAGCCTTAAAATGGATATTTATGAGGTAATAGAGGAATTAGAGCAACGTTATGGGTATAAGTTTTCCTTTACGCTCGGTACTATGATAGAACTACCAAGAGCAGCACTTGGCAGTAAGAAAATAGCTAAGGAAGTAGACTATTTTAGTTTTGGTACTAATGATTTAACTCAAACTACATACGGAATTTCTAGAGATGATATTGCTTCTTTCCTTCCATATTATTTAGAAGAAAAGATTTTTGAATCCGATCCGTTTACTACCCTCGATGAAGAAGGAGTAGGAGAACTAATTGAAATTGCTATAAAACGAGGAAAAAGCAGTAATGCTAATTTAAAACTCGGAGCTTGCGGAGAACATGCAGGAAACCCTATCTCTATAGAATTTTTCCATAGGATGAATTTAAACTATGTTTCTTGCTCTCCATACCGAATCCCTATAGCAAGAATCGCCGCAGCACAAGCTAAAATTAAACATGGAATATAATACAGGAATCTAAAAAAGATTCCTGTATATATTACTCTTCAAATGTTGATGATTCACCCGTAAGATTACTATAACCATCTATTATATCCAGCCAGTGTATTCATTACCAGCATTAGATAGAGCTTTATGATTTCCTTTTTTATTAAATATGATTAAATGTTTATCGCCGTTTCGATATACTGTATTAGTATATAACCTGCTATCTTGATTAATTTTTAATTCTACTAAATCGTCAAAGAATTTTATTCCGTTTTCACCTTGGTTCCTATGGGTAACTCCTTTTTTTAAAGCTTTAGTAAATATATCAAATGTTACTTTATCAAGCTTTAGGTTAGAATCAATTACTGCGTACCAATTTTTCTGAACTTTTATAACTTCTTCTGATTCTGTCGTAAAATTTTCTTCATCACCAATATACTAAGAAATCGCTTTTTTAACACCAAGTAATTTTTGTATTTGTTGCTTTTGTAACTCTTCCTTTTTATATGCGAAATATTTTTACACTAGTTTTTGATCAAGTTGAGTAAGAGCGGCATGATCTCCTGCATTTATTATTGCTTCTATTTTTTAAAAACTATCTTTATCCCTAGGTGCTTCAGATACTGACCTTACAAGTGGCTCATATATCATTTTATTAGAAGAAGCCGTAGGTTGCTCTTTAGTTTCAATTATTTCTATTTCTTTTGGTGTAGAGTCTATAGGAACTTCGTTAAGTAAATGATCTTGATTACTACTTAATATAGCTTGTATAAATGTTCCTCTTTTTATTAAACAGAGGAGTTGCTCTCTAGTTTTAGCCGGTACTTTAGAATTATTTAAAGAATCACCATATAATTTTTCTATATTCTGTATATAAATTGGTAGTTTTTCTTTTATCTTTTGATTAGAATTTGCTGTTATAAGTTGCTACAATAAATTCTACCCATTTTTTATCTATCAGTACTTTTCCGATTTGATATCTGCTAAAATTTTGTCGCCTTTGTTTAAATATTGATCATTTAAATTATAAAAAATAAGTTCTAGGTGTTTTAATGCTAAAATATTATGATTAGCTAAAATGGTAGAATATTTTTGATATATTTTATCCAAAATCTTACATCCATTAGGGAAATCTTCTTTTTTTTTAAATGATACTAAACAATTATATATTGTATCGTAAAACAACGGATTATTATTTGTAGTTATTGCTTGCTTTAATATTATCAGGAGTTTTGCACTTAGCAAAATTGCGTATCAGCTAGAAGCCATCTAATGTTGTTCTGAATTGATGTTTTTATAACTTCCCAATTTTGTTGATATAAAGTAATTTTTTTATTTATCCTTCTTTTGTTCATATCG
>JAPYLE010000150.1 GCA_027293795.1 Rickettsia endosymbiont of Ixodes persulcatus | reverse complement strand
TATTCGATTTGTTATTATTTGAGAACATAATTTTAATCATCTCTAAATTTCTTTGTGATTTCTAAGTAAGGTAACCGTAAAGATAATTTACCCGGTAAATTTGCTATCAAATATAAAATTTAGAATATTACCTTGTTTTATATCGATTGGCAAGAGCCTAGAAATAATATTTACCACGTTGCTTTTGAAATGCTGATAGAGTCAAAATATGTAGAGATAGTATACGTATATGTGATATTGTAGTATTCGTTAACGAGAGACCTTTTGTAGTAATTGAATCTAAATCGTCTACCGAGTCATTAGATCAAGCCATATCTCGGCATATTGGTACACATGAGTCAGACATGATTTTGCACATACGGGTCGCATAAGCTTTAGCTTCATATGCGACTTCTAGTCGCTATAAAACAAACTTTCATCTGAAAGATGAAAGTGGTTGATTTATTTATAGCGATTAATAATTGAGCATAATGAAAAAGATGCGGTATTTCATCTGACTTTTGATTACATATATGCTGAGATATGGCTTGATCTAATGACTCGGTAGACGATTTACATTCAATTACTACAAAAGGTATATCGTTAACGAATAATACAATATCACATATACGTATACTATCTCTACATATTTTGACTCTATCAGCATTTCAAAAGCAACGTGGTAAATATTATTTCTAGGCTCTTGCCAATCGATATATTGTAAGGTATAGCTTTTATCTTTCTTAATAGTGGCACCTAAAGTTAGTAAATCATATATCTCTTGGTTAGTTTTTATTAAACCGCAATTTTTAATATCACTAAGTTGACGCACAGCTTCTTTTGCATCACGAGAATTAAATTTATTATTAAATTTTAAAATTTTTTCGATTAATATATTCTCTAGCAATATGTCATGAGGATTACTCCGTTTGTTCTTTAGCTCTTCTTAATTAAGCAGTTCATAGCCGAATGCTGTTAGTGCTTTCACGGCAGGTAAATGAGAAAGGTGTTTTTCGTTGATATTCGATTTGTTATTATTTGAGAACATAATTTTAATCATCTCTAAATTTCTTTGTGATTTCTAAGTAAGGTAACCGTAAAGATAATTTACCCGGTAAATTTGCTATCAAATATAAAATTTAGAATATTACCTTGTTTTAT
>JAPYLE010000149.1 GCA_027293795.1 Rickettsia endosymbiont of Ixodes persulcatus | reverse complement strand
TCTACGATATTTTGCAGGCGTTACTAAATGATAAATAAGTACTGTAACATTATGGCTCTTATGTATGTACCTACTCTCTTCCATCCATACATCATATCACGAAGCAAAGCTTCGGGGAATTAAACCCTAAGAGATTAAAGTTCATTGTCTTGCACTTGGGGGCGTTGATCTTACCAGTTCAGCTGGAAAAATGACTATGGGAGTAATTAATGCTGTTGCTCAATTTGAGCGTGATTTGTTAATAGAGCGTACTCAATCTGGGCTTGCGAGAGCTAAAGCAAATGGTAAAACTCTCGGAAGACCACAAATTTTAGCAGAATTACAAAAAAAAACAGGTTATACAGCAACTACAAGAAGGCAAAACTATTACATTTATTGCAAAACATTTTGATACAAGCAGGCAAACTATCATGCGTATCAGAGATAATAACCTCTAATACTTGCTTATACCGCTTTACATTCATTGATGATGATAAATGTAAAACAAATTTATAACTTACTTATTTTGTACTTGTGTGCTATAATATGTTAATGCATATACAAATATTAGTAACTAATTATGGCAGTTTCAAAGTTCCTAGATCCTAAAAATGATGTCGCCTTCAAAAAAATCTTTGGTTCTGAAAAGAACAAAGATATTCTTATTCATTTCATTAATGACATCATGGAATTTAAAGATGCAGAACAAATACAGGATGTTACTTTCTTAAGTCCTGTCCAAGACCCTGATATTGCTTATAAAAAACAATCTCTCGTCGATGTCCTTTGTAAAGCTCAAAATGGTACGCAAATCATCGTAGAAATGCAAGTCTCCCCTTCTAAAGGCTTTGAGAAAAGAGCTCAATATTATGCCGCTAAAGCTTATTCACGACAACTATCACAAGGACAAAAACAAGACGGTCTCTATGCTAACCTTAAGGAAGTCATCTTTATTGCTATTAGTGATTATATTATCTTCCATGATAAAGTTGATTATATCTCTCATCATGTTATCCTAGATAAAATTACTTTTGAACACGATTTAAAGGATTTCTCTTTTAGCTTTATTGAACTACCTAAATTTAATATCAATAAAATTGAAGACTTAAAAACTATTACCGAAAAATGGTGCTATTTTTTTAAATATGCTGCTAACACAAGTGAAGCTGACCTGCAGAAAATTATAGGTAGTGATCTTGTAGTAGGGCGTGCTTATGAAGCATTAAATCAGTTTAACTGGAATGAAGCAGAACTCCTTGCTTATGAGCAGGAAATTAAACGCATCATGGATAACAAAGCTGTCGAAGATTTCATGATTGAATCCGCTGAAGCTAGAGGCGAAGCTAGAGGTATGCAGATCGGAAAAACTGAAGAAAAAATAGCAATAGCAAGAAACTTAAAAAAAGCAAATGTTTCAATTACGATAATATCTGAGTCTACTGGCTTAACTAAAAAGCAAATTGAAGAATTAGATGATTAAATTTAAGTTGAGTTTACTATAAAGTAAGTGCATATTTAAATAACAGACCAGCCATTGGAATTACTAAGAATCAGTTAACTATATTGGTATAGAATACATTGAATGGCATGACCCAATATGGTTTAATCATACGCATCAAGTTAAGCCATAATTGTTAATAATTTTAGTGTATTTAAGGAAGAGAATCTGGTTTTACGATATTTATCTGTCAAAGAAAATGTTCCCCACTCGCTCACTAATTTCTTAAGGAACTGCTTTAAATCCTTAAGACATCCAGTAATAGACAGGAATAAGTCTCTTGACCTTTTCTGTAGGTCTTTTCAGTAACAGTAGTTGCTTCCCTAGCTTTAGCCACTCATCGTCATATTTGCTGAGTTTTAAAAAT
>JAPYLE010000148.1 GCA_027293795.1 Rickettsia endosymbiont of Ixodes persulcatus | reverse complement strand
ATGATTTAAAGCAGTTCCTTAAGAAATTAATTATAGATTGGGGAAAATTTTCTTTGAAAGATAAATATCGTAAAACCAGATTATCTTCCTTAAATACACTAAAATTATTAACAATTATGGCTTAACTTGATGCGTATGATTGCACACACCGGCTATGCACTGCGTTTCCTGATCAAACTTATCTATACGCAACGCATCAACGGCAATATCGAAAGTACTAGATAAAAAGCCTAATACTATAGTTAAAAAATATAAAGAGGTTAAAGAAATTTCAGGGTTTTCTTTGCTCATGACAATTAGCACTAAAGTCATTAAAGAGCTACATAATATAAGCCAACTTTTTCGATGCCCCCACCTACTTAAAAAGGTATTTTAAAATTATTGACTAATGGTGACCAAAATACTTTTAATGAATATGATAACCTTGCAACCAAAAAAGTAGTAATAACAGTGATATCTATAACGGATTCTTTTAACCACACCGAAAGAGTAGAAAAAATTATAACCAGCGGCATACCGCTAACTATCCCTAAAATAAATATTTCAAATAATCGATAATCTTTAAAAATCTTGGTAATGAGCATTGTATTATTCCTTGTTTTGATGCTATTTCCGCGTAGGCGGAGTGTCATTGCATGACTCCTATGTCATTCCCGTGTAAGCGGGAATCCAGAAAAAAGTAAAATAATCTTCATAATTTTAATTATTTGTATTTATCAATTACTGGATTCCCGCTTTTAGCCAAGAATGACATGAAGAATTATTTAATAAAAATTAAGAGGTATAAACTATTTACTTTATAAATCAACTATTTCTCTTAATTCTTTATTATATAACCTATAATACTCATCCTTATTCTTAAGTAATTGTGTGTGAGTACCCTGCTCACAAATCTCACCGTTTTTCATGACAATAATATTATCAAGATCGGTAATACTGCTTAAACGATGCGTAATAATTAAAGTGGTTTTTCCTTGGCGTAATTTCTTTAAAGATTCTAGAATTTTCTGTTCGGAAGCTTGATCTAAGCTACTCGTTGCTTCATCCCAAATTAAAATAAGTGCATCTTTTAGGAAAGCTCTAGCAATCGATAAACGCTGACGCTGACCGCCTGAAAGAGTCATCCCCTGCACTCCTATCATAGTATCGTAACCGTTTGGCAGATGCATAATAAACTCATGAGCATCGGCATATTTTGCTGCTCTAATTATTTCTTCTCTTGTAGTATCAGCTTGAGCATATGCTATATTTTCGGCAACTGTTGTATCAAATAAATGAGTATCTTGAGTAACTAAGGAAATCTGACCTCTAAGCGAAGTAAGCTTAATATCTTTAATATCATGATTATTAATTAAAATTCTTCCCTCATTTGGATCATGGAAACGCACTAATAAATTACTAAGCGAAGTTTTACCGCTACCTGAACGCCCGACAAACGCAATCATTTTATGAGGTTCTAGCTTTAAATCTATATATTTTATAGCTATTTTACTCTCAAAACTTAAAGCTAATTTTTCAAAAGTAATTTGTGGATTATATAAATCTACTTCTTTAGCATCTTCACGATCTTTAATAAGAGGCTCGCTATCTAAAATATTAAATACTCTTTTAGCAGCTGCAATTCCTTCCTGCAAATTGACATTTAACGATACTAAGCTTTTAAACGGTCTATAAGCCGCTGCAAAAGAAGCCAAAAAAGCAAAAAGAGCACCGGGCGTACTTTTCCCCTCAAGGACTAAATTACCTCCGTACCATACCATCCCCCCAACTGCAAGACCGCTTAACCCCTCCATAATCGGAGAAACCATCGCATCTAACTTAGAAGTTTTCTTATAAAACTCTAAAATATTATTAACAATCAATGACGCTCTATTACTTTCTATTTTTTCACCGACAAAAGATTTTATAATCTTAATTGACTGGAATGTTTCATCGAGCCTAGAAGTATAATATCCTAGCTCCTCTTGGGATTGCGATGATATTTTACGTATCTTTCTTCCCATTTTTTGTACAGGATAAACAGCAAGCGGAAAAACAAGAAAAACTACGCAAGATAATATCGGTTCTAACTTAAACATCATCCCTATCAAAAATACTACCGTTAGGAAATGTTTAGCACACCCGACAAGCAAATTAGAAACAGCCCCACGCATCAAAGAAATATCATTAGTAAAACGAGATATAAGACGCCCTGAAGATTGGTGTTGAATAAAAGAAATATCAGCAAATAATAAATGCTCATACATTTTCATCTGCACATCGTTTAATACCCTCTGCCCTACAAATTTTATTAGATAATTCTGATAATATTCTGAAATCCCTTTTATAAAAAAAGTAACCGTCAGCACTATCGGCATTATTACAAGCATTTTCCTATCATGCGTTAAAAAAATCTTATCAATAATAGGTTGGACTGCATGAACGATAACAGCCGTACAAATTGCTGCAATAGCCATACAAAATATTGCAAAATATATTTTACCTGCATAAGGTTTAACATGCTCTTTTATCAGCCTTTTTATAACGTAAACGGCTGTGTAACTATCATTTAAATTATTATTACTCATTATCGTTAAAAATATTAAATTGATGATGTGATTGACTCGGCACCGGCATTTTTAAATGTTCAAAAGCGGCAATCGTGATTACCCTACCTCTAGGCGTTCTTTGCAGTAAACCTATTTGTATAAGATAAGGCTCTATGGTTTCTTCAAGTGCGTCGCGCTGTTCAGACAAGGCGGCTGCGATCGTTTCAATTCCAACGGGACCGCCCTTATAATTAGCCGCTATGAATTTTAAATAACGATAATCGTTGCTATCAAGCCCTATATGATCAACTTCCAAGCGATTTAAACCAAAACCAGCTATTTCTTTATCTACCACCGGTTTACCGTCAACTGCTGCAAAATCTCTTATACGACGAAGCAATCTTAATGCAATTCTTGGCGTTCCTCTACTTCTTTTAGCTATTTCCTCAGAACCGGATTCTGTTAAATCAATATTGAGTAATTTACTCGCTCTATTTAAAACTTTCTTAAGCTCCTCATTATTATAAAAATTAAGCCTCATAGGAATGCCGAACCTATCACGCAAAGGATTACTAAGCAGTCCAAGCCTAGTGGTCGCTCCTATTAAAGTAAATTGCGGCAAATTTATTTTCACCGATCTTGCGGCAGGTCCTTCACCGATAATTATATCAAGCTCAAAATCTTCCATAGCAGGATATAAAACCTCTTCAACGGAAGTATTTAAGCGGTGGATTTCATCGATAAATAATACGTCATTCTTTTCAAGATTGGTGAGAATAGCAGCAAGATCGGCTGCTTTAAGTATAGCAGGACCGGAAGTAGATTTGAAATTACCGCCGATTTCGTTAGAGATAATCTTAGCAAGCGTAGTCTTACCAAGCCCAGGTGGACCATAAAATAAAGTATGGTCAAGATGTTCATTTCGAGATTTTGCAGCTTTAATAAATACCGAGAGATTTTCTTTAATTTGCTGCTGACCGACAAATTCTTGCAAATATGACGGCCTTATTGGCAATTCTTGATCATTTTCACTTTTTCCAAGTGATAATATATTAGTCATTATGTGTTTATGCGATAATTTAAATTCCGATGTCATTTCAGCAATGACGGGACATTGTTGCATGAATCCTATGTCATTCCCGCCTACGCAGGAATGACATAAAGAACTGTACAAACAATATTAATGACTAATAATAGCTAAAAAATAGTTTTATGCTATATTTAATTTATAAATCTATATCCCATTATAAAAGTACCCAATCGTCACTTAGTTCTTCATTTATGAATGTTATATCTGAAAATTTCAAATAAGATGCTATATGCTTCATTATTTCTAGGGGAAAATAACCTGTTGCCGGATTTTTTGCAATTCCAGTCATTTAAAAAAATGCTTCTTTATATAATCATCTGCATTTTGGGTTATAGCATCTAAATTGTCATAGTTTACTTTTAGTTCTTTTAAATACTCTTTAAGAGGTAAATTTCGATATAATTTTAAATATTTACAAGTTTCACTATCGGCAACTTCCGGCTTCTTTTTATGAAAATCTCTTAAGATCGTTATTATTTCATTTGCTGCCTCTTTTACTACTTCCTCTGATACATGCTTTATTTTTTCAAATTTGTAGCAGTAATTTCTCTAATATCTTTAGATAATTGTTTTTCTTGTTCTATTTCTCTTCCGAATATCCATTGTTCTTGCTCAATTGAACAGCTAATAATTTTACTATTTCTTATTGAAGCTAATAACTGTTTTTTTGATTCTTTACTTATTTCTCTAGCTAAAGAAAAGCTTAATGAGATAGTGCAATCATTCCTTTCTAAAAAATAAGATATAACATTATTTAAATAAATACCCTGCATATCTAAAGCATTAGTAGGCAAATCTCGAGAAAACTCTTCAAAGAATCCAAGCACAAAAGATAAGGGATAAAATATTGTATCATGCCTCAAAAAAACTCTAGAGTTTGTTGTTTTTATTAATGGAAGTAGTTCTATTATATCTTGCTGTGTTAAACAACGATTTAATATAAGCGAACTAACATTACTCTTGCTAAAAAAATTATTAAGACTATCTACTAACCTATCTGAGTATGAGAAATAATTTTCTACATTAGGAAGATATAAAACTTTTAAATTAGATTCCCAAGAAATACTAGCTAAAAATACCTTAAATTCAAAAGCTTTTATCCTAGTATCACTCCAATTAATTTCTTGAAGAGTGTTATTTATTTTAAAAGCCTCTAAAATAATCGCAAGTTTTTCATGATCTACCAAACTGCTATCTATTTTAATACTAGTAATACGACATTCAGGATCTATTAAAAATTCAGCTAATAATATTGGACATTTGTTAATTGCAAATAAACCTATAAATATTAAATTTTTAATATCAGTATCCTTTAAGATACTAAATAACTTATTTAAATTATCTTCTGAATATAACTTCATGTAATGATGATATATAAGAATCATACTCTAATTTTTCAAGAGCCTCACTAGCGTTTATACTTTCCAAAAAAGTTTTTAATTCTAACATAGCTTATATTAATTTTTAGTTACTAAAATAAATGTTAATTTATCAACTAAGAATTAGAATTTCGATTTTTTAGGGCTGTTTTGATTAATTCATCAATAGAGATTTCAGGATTTTGAGTAATAATTCCTTGAACGGCGTTTTGTGCTTCAAATCTGGAAAAACCAAGATTTATTAGAGCCTTTATTACTTCATTACTTGCGACGGGTGTGATATTCTTAATATTTAAGCTATCTTTAATAATAGCCGAGCCGCTTGATATTTTTGTTACTTTACCTTTCAGTTCTAATACTATACGTTCGGCAAGTTTAGCTCCGACTCCGGATATTGCTTTAAATATATTTTTATCTTCATTATTTATAGCAATTTGGATATCTGCAGGAGTCAGGTTTGATAAGATAGATAAAGCCATTCTAGTTCCTATACCGTTTACTGATTGTAGCAAATTAAAAAAATTTTTCTCTTCTAGAGTCAGAAAACCATAAAGATGAATATGTTCCTCTCTAACATGGGTTTCGATAAATAGTTTATAAAACTCCCCTTCAGCAAGTTTACCTAAAGTTTTACCTGAAGCATAGACTAAGTACCCTACTCCGTTTACGTCAATTATAACATAATCGTCACCTTGGGAATCAGCTTTACCGCTTAATTTACCGATCATATAATTTATTTCTTTTTTTTCTTACTTTTACTATATATTAAAATTAGAGTCGGTAAAGCTGTAATAATTGCTGCTAAGATGTAATGAATAACAAGCGGTCTATCCATCATATGACACTGCCCATCATTTGGAATCGTTTTAGCTAAAACCATATACGCAACCATTATAGTTACTACTACATATAGAACGGTAAAAAACAAATATTTTATAAAATTTTTCATTTTAATCTCCTGTGAATCAGCTGTGTCCATGTCATGCCGTGACTTGACCGGTTCTATGTCATCCTAGATAACTTGATCGCGGGATCCAGGAAATAAACAAAAAATAACACTATAAGTTGTTTTCCTAGATACCTTAGTCAAGCCACGGCATGACACCGAATGCGTTTTTTAATCCACACAACAACTACGTAAACCTATAATAAGTCTGATTCTTAACACCTTTACTTATAAAAAGTTTATGCTCTAAACCGTAAATTAAATCTCTACTAACCGTTGCCATAGAAATATTTTTATGTACATTAATATAATCTTTTCTAGAAAACCATTTATCTATTAAATTAACCTTAGCAAATTCAATTCTAGATAAAGGGTTACTTGCTTCATATGTTACATTTATATAATCTTAATGCTGCAACTATTTGATCAAGCATAAACTCGATAAATAATGTCGATTCCCCAAGCTTATCACACTTACTTAAAATACTATAATACTCTATCTGATTATTTCGTACCAAACTTTCAACAGAAATATATTCAAAAGTTTTATTAGCTTGCATTAGTAATAATTGTTGCTATAGTCTTCCAATTCGTCCGTTACCGTCTGAAAAAGGATGAATAAATTCAAACTCATAATGAAATATACAAGCCTTAATTATTCCGTCGTTATTTTGATTTATAAAATCGAATAAACCTTCCATTAATAATGATACTCGGTTTGCAGGCGGAGCACGATGTGCAAGCTCTACTCCTTTAAAGATACCTGCTCCACTTTTTCGCCATTTTCCATTATCTACTACTAATCCTTGCATTAATATCTCATGTGCTTTTAATAGCGATTGAACCTCAAAAGGATTAAATATTGTTAGATCATTATATAATTTTATAGCATTATTGACTTCTAGAGTATCTTCTTCAGGTGCAAGTACACGGTTGCCGTTTTTAAATCGGTTATTTGTTCTATGTTTAAAGTATTACCTTCAATTGCTAAAGAAGAGTGGATAATTTTAATTTGATTATTTTTGCAAGGTTTTATAGGCTGAGAGTAAAGCTTGCTACCGGCTAAAATACCAAGCTCATAAGGAATATCTTGCGATAATCCCAAGATTTTATTAGTTATTTGAAAAGGCGGTTTATTACTCATATAATGGTAGTATCATATGATACTATCACTTTCTATAAAGAAAATTTTTTTATGTCACTCCTGCAAAAGCGGGAATTCATAAATGGCTTTTTAAGATTACCTATCTCAATATCTTCTATTACTCCGCTTTTGCGGTTTTTAAATTCAACAATATTATTTGCGGCTTTTTTAGGACCGATTATAATTTGATAAGGTGAACCGATAAGGTCGTGTGTGGCAAATTTACTGCCGGGACGTGCATCAGTGTCATCATATAACACTTCTATATTTTGAGCTGATAGCTCCTTATAAGCTCTTTCCGCAAGCTCCGTGCATTTACTGTCATGAATATTTAAATTAATTAAAGAAACCTTGAAAGGAGCAACGCTAGAAGGCCATATAATACCTTTCTCATCACAATTTGCTTCTATAATAGCCGCAATTAATCTTGAAATACCTATGCCGTAAGAACTCATTTCTACAGGAGTTAGTTTACCATGCTCGTCATTAATAAGAGCATTCATATTAACCGAATATTTTGAGCCAATATAAAAAATATGCCCGACTTCTATCCCTTTACTGCTAGTTATTTCTTGTTCAGATATAGGCAATTTATTTACATCATGCTTTTCCTCAGCTGCTGCGTACCAGCTTTTAATTTCCTCTACATCGATATCAGGATTATCTTTTAATGTCTTAAATCTCTTATCGTAATAAATAGTGCTTTCACCGGTCTCAGCAATAATATGAAATTCATGGCTTAAATTTCCGCCGATCGGACCGTTATCGGCAATAACAGGAATAGCAAACACGCCTAAATCCCGAAAAGTATTAATATAAGCCTTAAACATTTGATTATAGGTCTTAACGGCATTTTCTTCGTTTATATCAAAAGAATAAGCATCTTTCATTAAAAACTCCCGTCCTCTCATAACACCAAAACGAGGTCTAATTTCATCACGAAATTTCCATTGAATATGATAAAGATTTTTGGGCAAATCCTTATATGACTTAATATTATGACGGAAAATATCCGTAATCATATCCTCGTTAGTCGGACCGAATAGTAAAGTATTATCGTGACGATCTTGAAATTTTAACATTTCCTTACCGTAATTCTCAAAACGCCCCGATTCCATCCATAAATGTGCCGGCTGAATGCAAGGCATTAGAACTTCCAAAGCTCCTGCTTTATTCATATTTGAGCGTACTATATTCTCGATATTCTTCAATATTTTTAGACCGAGTGGAAGCCATGTATATATACCGGCGGCTTGCTGCCTAATCATTCCGCTTCTAAGCATCAATTTATGCGAAGTTACTTGAGATTCACTTGGTTCTTCCTTTAAAATAGGTAAAAAATATTTTGATAATAACATAGAATTTTTTTAGTTTAATATATACGTATATTTTGTATTTCTATGTCATTCCCGCTTTCGCGGGAATGACATTATAGTATACTTATCTTTTAGCAGTAAGGTTCAGAAATTCATGGCGGTACTTTTGTTGTTCGGCAAATATACCCGTATAATGCATAGTGTTCATAATGCTGTTATCTTGCATCACGCTACGCATTGACATACAACTATGCAAGGCAGAAATTCTAACTGCTATGCCGAGTGGTTTTAAATTATCTTGTACGCTTTCAGCAATTTGTACTGTCATTTTTTCTTGAATTTGTAGCCTTCTAGCAAAAATATTTACTATTCGTTCTAACGTACTTATGCCAATAATACAATTATCAGGAATATAAGATATATGTACCGTACCATTAAAAGGTAACATATGATGTTCACAAAAAGAGGTAAATCTTATGTCGTCCAGTGAGATAAAATCCTGAAAATTACAAGTATCATAAAATTTTGTACTTAATATTTCAGCTACCTCTTTTTCATAATCGGAAAATATTTCCGTATAGCTGTTAATTACTCTATCAGGGTTTAAGTAGCCCTTCTCTATTTGGATCTTCACCAATGAATTTTAGTAACGTTCTTACCGCTTCTTTAGCTTCTTCTCTAGACGGTTTTTCAAGTTTCATAAGTTTGTTTACTTTTTAAAAACGTCATTTTACCACAAATATAAACAAACATCAAGCCGCCTACTATAGCAATAAGCCCATCATACCCATTAATAGCTTAGCAGATATAGCGGCATTACACTATTTGGATCCTTTACGCATAATCCCGTAACCACCGGCAAGTGCTAGCCCTAATATGTGCAGAATATGCCCAAAGGTTAGGAGGTAGATAGTTATGCTCATTATGTCATTCCCGCGAAGCAGGAATCCAATTTCTTGTCATACCGCGGTATCTAATTTATTATTTTTAGACCCCGTGATCAAGTCACGGGGTGACACTATGATACTCAAATAACTATATCCCATACATGCAATACTGATTCCTACTATAGAACCATAATAATGAGCAGGAATTACTACATTTATACCTGAGATATTGATTGCTATAAGCCCGCCAAGTAGGAATAAAGTAAGATGGTTTTAATCTCTCAGGGTTTAATTCCCCGAAGCTTTGCTTCGTGATATGATGTATGGATGGAAGAGAGTAGGTACATACATAAGAGCCATAATGTTACAGTACTTATTTATCATTTAGTAACGCCTGCAAGATATCGTAGAGCAATTTTGATAA
>JAPYLE010000147.1 GCA_027293795.1 Rickettsia endosymbiont of Ixodes persulcatus | reverse complement strand
TAAATCCTATAGAACATTATTGGTTTAAGATTAAGAACGAAATAAGAAAAGTTACGGGGCAATTCAAAGATATCAGTATGGCTGTAGAACACGTACTAAAGTTTATTTAACTGTACCTATTTCCTATGGTCTAGCTATATCTCTTTCTAAAAATGTTTTAATGTAATTCTGACGCCATACAGTACTTAACTCTTCATCATCTGCAAGATATGACAAAGGAAATCTACCACGTATCCATAATTTCTGAGTGCCTGACACTTCAGATAAGGTAAATGGCGTCATTTCAATATAACCTATTCTACCTTTTCTAGTGTTTCAGGACCTTGTTTAATTAAGTCTCTTGATGCACTACCCAGTACCAAAAATTTAATATCAGCCGTATCAACAAGAACTCTTAAAATAGGGAATAGATCTTGGTTTATACTGGATTTCATCAATAATAATAAATCCTTTTAGATCAGACAAAGCAAGCATTGGTTCATTTAATATTGCTAAATTTAAAGGATTTTCAAGATCAAAAATATTAATTTTAGGAATATTATGAGCTTCTATAAATTGTTTAGAAAGAGTAGTTTTCCGCACTGCATTGGTCCTAACTACAAACTTTATGAGTTTTAAAATGCTTTGTAATTAAAGAAAGAAATTCTGTTCTAATCACTTGAGTTAATTATCTATGAAATTTGGAAGCTTACCTTCCAAATTTCAGTATAATAGCATAAACGCTAGGGTCAAGTTATTATTTACTTTTTCCTCGCTCTGCAACTATAATCTCATGTATTTTTTTAAGCGTATGGTTGAAATCATCGTTAGTAACTACATAATCATACTCATTAGCGTGTGATATTTCATTTTGTGCTGACTGCATACGTAATTTTATTGCTTCTTCATTATCGGTTGCTCTATTTCTTAAGCGTTGTTCCAGTACTTCAATACTAGGAGGCAATACAAATATAGCAACAACATTAGTAGCATTTTTCTTAATACTCCTTGCTCCTTGCCAGTCAATATCAAACAAAACATCCAAACCTTGATTTAATAACATTTCGACATATTCTTTAGGCGTACCGTAATAATTATCGTATATTTTAGCATATTCGAGGAATTTATTTTGCTTAACTAATTCTTCAAACTCTAGACCGGTCTTAAAGTAATAGTTTATGCCCTCTACTTCTCCTAAACGTGGTTTTCTTGTAGTTGCCGAAATAGATAAACGCAAATTATTATCTATTTTCAATAATTCTTTAGCTAAACTTGACTTACCTGTACCTGAAGGAGAAGAAAAAATTATAATCAGTCCTTTATTTTTTATTGTCATATTTTATGTTTTATTTTGTAGGTACTTTTCTTTTTATTACCTCATCCATAGTACAATTAAAATATTTTGCTATTTTTAAAATAGTATCTATTTCAGGATTAAATTCACGATTAAATTCTGCTCTCATAATTCTGCTAATGGTTGTGTAAGGGATATCAGTAACTTGAGCAAGATATTTACGATCTATCTTTTCTTGTTTTAATTTTTCTTCTAAAAATTCTTTTACTTTAGTAGCAAGTGCCATATTATATACCTCTAATAAATAAAGAATAGTATACGAAGTTCAATCTAGTATTACCAAACATTTTTTAGAATTCAAGGTAATTTATAAGTGCTTATAATTACCAAATCAAACCTGATATTATAATTTCTATATTTAGAATTGCTACTTAAAAACATTTCAGTAGCCCTAGTAATTCTTTTTTGCTGATTGAAAGATACAAATCTATCATCAATTTTAGAGTTTCTTGGTTTGACTTCAATAAAAACAACTTCTTTATTACGTATAGCTAGACCATAGTAAATAGGTACATACTATGCTAATATATATGTTATAGATAATAATAAATAAGTTATGGCAAGCAGTTACAGTTACGATTTAAGAATGAAACTATTCAAAGCTCTAGATGATGTGCTCTCAATTGT